>DAOVHN010000090.1 GCA_030671915.1 Pseudomonadota bacterium | reverse complement strand
TCCTTGATGCGCCCGACGATGTTGCAGTAGCCCTCTTCGTCGATGTTGGCCAGATCGCCGGTATGCATCCAGCCCGCATCGTCGATCGCTTCCGCCGTCTTTTCCTCGTCGCCCCAGTAGCCCAGCATTACCGAATAGCCCCGGGTGCAGAGCTCGCCCGGCGTGCCCGGCGGCACCACCTTGCCATCTTCGTTCGTGATCTTGACCTCGATATGGGGCTGGACCCGGCCGACCGTGCCGACGCGGCGGTCCAGCGGGTCGTCGGCCGAGGTCTGGAAGCTGACCGGGCTGGTTTCGGTCATGCCGTAGGCGATGGTGACCTCCGACATATGCATCTCGTCGACGACGCGCTTCATGACTTCGACGGGGCAGGGGGAACCCGCCATGATGCCGGTGCGCAAGCTGGTGAGGTCGTAATTCGCAAAATCGGGATGCTGCAGTTCGGCGATGAACATGGTCGGCACGCCGTATAGCGCGGTGCAGCGCTCCGCCTGGACGGTTTCAAGGACCGATAGCGGCTCGAAGGCCTCGGCCGGGTAGACCATGGCCGCGCCGTGGGTCAGGCAGGCGAGATTGCCCAGAACCATGCCGAAGCAATGATAGAGCGGCACCGGAATGCAGATTCGGTCGTCGGGGCCAAGCCGCATCGCCTCGCCGATGAAGAAGCCGTTATTGAGGATGTTGTGGTGGGTCAGCGTCGCGCCCTTGGGCGCGCCCGTGGTGCCGCTGGTGAACTGGATATTGATCGGGTCGTCGAACTGCAGCCCGGCGGCGATTTCCGCCAGCCGTTCGCGCTCGCCGATACCCGCCATGCCCGCGATTTCGTCGAAGGCTATCGTCCCCGCCGATTTGCCGCCGATCTGGATGACGAACCGCAAATCCGGCAGTTTGGGCGCGTTCAGCGATCCCGGTTCCGCCGTGTACAGTTCCGGGGCCAGTTCGCGGATCATGCCCAGGTAATCGCTGGTCTTGAAGGCGGTCGCGGTGACCAGCGCCTTGCAGCCGACCTTGCCCAGCGCGTATTCCAGCTCGACCAGGCGATAGGCCGGGTTGATGTTGACCAGGACCATGCCGGCCTTGGCGGTGGCGAACTGGGTGACCACCCACTCCGAATTGTTGGGCGACCAGATGCCGACGCGATCGCCCGGCTCCAGCCCCAGTTTCAGCAGGCCGGCGGCGAAAGCCTCGGCACGCTCGTTCAGCTCCGCATAGCTCCAGCGCACATCCTGGTGGCGCACGACGAGCGCTTCGCGATTTCCCCATCGCGAAACCACCGCGTCCATATGATGGCCTATGGTATCGCCGAACAGCGGGGCGGCGGAGGTTCCATGGACATAGGATTGGGTCAGGGGCTGCATGGGGAGTCTCCTTCGGGTGTCGCGGGCGGCGTATCGGCCGTGCGGCGTTCCGGCCCGTGGAAGCGGGCGATGGATGTCAGATAGTCGCTCAAATCCGCCGCGCCGGTGCCGGGATTGCCGGCCAGGAAGGACAGGGCGATGCCGGTCGCATGGGCGACGGCGAAGCTGGCCCCGCCAATCGCCTTGCCCTGCATCCGGTCGGCTTCCATGGGCCGGGGGCAGGCCCCGAAATCGGCCTGAAGTCCGCCAAGGACGGATATCTCGCCAGGCTGCAGGCGGGCGTCGCCCGATATGCGGATCACGCCGCCATAAGACGAGGGGTAGACGCCAGATCCCCGCGCCGGGGCCGCGCCGAGCAGGATAATTCCGGCGGCGGCCGCGCGCTCGCAGGCCTCGCGCAGGACCGCCCGGTCCTCACGCAGGCCGAAGCTCATATTGACGACGCGCGCGTCCTCGGCGACCAGCCAGTCGAGCCCCGCAGCCGCGGCGGCGGGGGTGCAAGCGAAGGACTCCGTGAAGATGCGGGCGATGGCCAGGCGGGCAGGGGATGCGCCCGCCAGGATGATCCGCGCGAGCGCCGTACCATGGCCGAGCAAATCAGGCGCGCCGTCATCGCTGTTGTCATCCGCGCCGAAACTGCGGCGCGGGCACTCCGCCGGCGCCACGGTGGGGTCCACGCCGCTGTCCAGCAGGCCGGCGATTAATCCCAAGGCTCGTTGATAATGACTCATTTGACCGGGTTCCTTTGTTCGCTTGTCAGGCGCGGTTCGCGCCGTGGTGCCGCGCACCACAAGCGGGTCGCAACGCCGCGAGCGGGCAGGGGAACCCGGTCAAATGAGTCATTATCAGCGATCCTTGGTATAAGGGGCTGGTCATGACGTGGTGCGAACCGGGGCGATGCGCGGGCGCCGGGCGAGTCCGCCGTCCTTCATGTCGAAGATCGGGTCGGCGCCGGCCAGGGTTTCCGCGCGGTGGCTGATGACGATCCTGGTGCGGTCCGGGAACAACCGGTCGATCGCCGCGCCGATGCTGCTCTCGGTTTCGCGGTCGACCGCCGAAGTGGCCTCGTCCAGGATCAGCACAAGCGGGTCCTGCAGAATCGCGCGGGCGATCGCGATGCGCTGGCGCTGCCCGCCGGACAGCGCGGTTCCCCTCGCGCCGACATTGGTCGCGTAACCGTCGGGCAGGGCGTCGGCGAATTCGTCCACCTGGGCCGACCTGGCGGCTTCCAGAACGGCCGCCTCGTCGGCCCAGGGCGCGGCGTAGCGGATATTCTCGGCGATGCTGCCTGACAGCAGCACCGTATCCTGCGCCACCACGGCGATGCTGCGGCGCAGCTCGGCCGGGTCAATTTCGGTCAGGTCGATGCCGTCCAGCAAGATCTGGCCCTCGTCCGGGTCGTAATGACGGTGCAGCAGATCGATCAGCGTCGACTTGCCGACACCCGATGCGCCGACCAGGCCGGCTTTCCGGCCGGCGGGGAAGTCCGCGCAAAGATTGCGCAACACGGGCCCCCTGCCGCTTTCGTAGGCGAAGGAAACGCCGTCGAGGACGATATTGCCGCCTGCGCCCACGGGAAGCGGGCGGGCGTTGGCGGGGGCGCGAACCGCCGGCTGCTCGTTCATGATGGCCATGACGCGATCAAGGCTTACACGCGCGCGCCTTGTCGCGACATAGAGGCCGAGCAATGTCTGCACCGGGCCCGAGGCCCGGGCCATGTAAATGGAAAAGGCGATCAGCGCGCCAAGCGTCAGCCCGCCCTCGATGACCATCCAGCCGCCGATGGCGAAAACGATGGCTGTGCTCAAGGTGGTTAGCAGGCCCGGCACGGCGGTGGTCACGAAGCCGGTCATCTGCTGGCGCAGCAGGTCGCCGCGATAATCCTCATGCAGGTGGCCCAGCGCTTGCGACTGGCGCGTCTCTCCGCCGACCGCCTGGATCAGCTTCATGGCGCCCAGCGACTCCATCACGAAGGAGGTCAGGTCGCTGGCGCGCTCGCGGACCGTTCGGGTGCGTTCCTCGATGCGCGGGCGCATGTAGCGCAGGAACAACAACTGCGCCGGGATGATCGCCAGGGCCAGCAGCGAGAGCTTCCAGCTCAGCATCGCCATCAACACCAGCGTGCCGGCCAGCGCGATGATGCCGTTGACCAGCGACAACAACGCGTCGATGGCGAAACGCTGGATTTCGGCGACGTCGCCATCCAGGCGCTGCAGCACATCGCCGCCACGCGCCCGCGCGTACCAGGCAGGCGACAGGCGCTGCAGATGGGCGAACACGGTTTCGCGAAGGGCGAACAGGACGCGGGCCGACAGGTCCACATAATGCCAGCGGTTGACGCCCGACAGCAGGGTGCTGGCGATGGCCACCAGCAACAGCACGCCACAGAGCAGCAGGATGACCCGCATGCTGCCGCCCAGCAGGCCGTCGTCGATCAGGTAACGCGTGATAAACGGTTGGGCGAGCGACAGTGCGGTCGCCAGGAAGGAAAGGAAAAGGACCGCCGACAATCGCGCCACATGGGGCCTGACGAAGCCCGCCAGCCAGCGCATCGCCGCTGGTCTGGCCGCCTCCCCGTTACCCGCTATTGTTTTGTTTTTTACGGGGGAAGCCTTGTCTTCGCCGTTCATGCCATGCGCCGCTGCCGGCGGTCCTCCAAGTCGATTCGTTCTTCTCGTCTAGCGCTGGATGACCCGCATCGAGGCCAGTGCCTGGTCGGCGCCGCCCGGCATTTCGATCCGGCCGATCTTCTCCAGCGTTTCGGAATCGTAGACCGAGATATCGTTCATCGTGCCACCGACGTAGATCTCCTTGCCGTCACCCGACACGTTGATCGTGTAGTAAGTGTGCTCCAGATCGATGCGCTTGACCAGCACGTCCTTCTCGATGTCGATCTTCGAAAGCGTCGTATAGACGCCATAGACCTCGTTGCGCCGCACCGGATTGACCACGGTGGAGAAGATGATCGCCCCGGTCGGCTCGAAATTCTCCATGTTGAACTCACCGCTCTTCAGGTCCAGCGTCAGCATGCCGGTCTGGAAGGCTTCCGGATGGTCCATGGCCACGTCCGTGCGCACCGCGTAATAGGGCGTCGAGAAAATATCCGCCTGTTCCCACTGCGGCCATACGTCCAGCACGTCCGGTTCGCTGTGGTCCTTGCGGCCCCAGTTGCGGATCTTATGGACGTCCAGCACCTTGCCGGTCTGGCTGTCCATCACGGTGATGTCCCAGTTGACCGCGTAGAGCTTCTTGCCGTCGGTCGAGTTGGACAGGATCGCGGTGCGCCGCGGCGCGGGAAGCTTGCGCACGGGCTTGGCGCCGATCCCGTCGGCGGTGTTGTAGACCGCGATATGGGTGTCCAGCACCTCATACTCGCCGGCGCCCAGCCGCACCGGAGACTGGAAGATGAAAATCTCCTTGCCGTCCGGGCTGATGGTCATGCCGAACATGCCCTTGGTGCGGATGTCGCCCTCGCTGAAGTCGGCGCGGAAAACCTCCTTGCCACTATCCAGGTCGATGCCGCTGATGCTTTCCCAGCGGTTGACCAGCACATAGGCGACCTTGCCGTCGGGCGACGGCGTGATGGTCAGCACGCCGGGCGTCGCGTTGGGAATAGTGTAGGTCTTTGCGACCTTGCGGGCCGCGATGTCGACCATGACCAGCTTGTCCGGCTTGGTCGCCGTCAGGATATATTCCTTGGCCTGGGCGCTGCCGGCCCATGCGGGAACTGCGATGATTGCCGCTGCCAAGGCGGTGAGTGTCAGCCTGTACATATGCCCCCCTATCGATTTTGTCATTGTCCTGAGCATCCTGGGCTTATTTGTTTTTCGGGAAAACGGCTTGCAGGGTCCGCCAGTCGCGCTGCGCCGAATCGGCGCCGGTGCTCCAGTCCGGGTAGGTGTTGAGCGTGTCGGCCACCTGCGCCGGCCACCAGCATGGATCGGAGCAACCGTACAAGTCGGCCTCCATCGGCTGGCACAGCCAGGCGACGCCGCCCAGCGGATCGACTTCCCATCCCGGATCAAGGGTCGAGGAGCAGCCGGCAATGGTCTGCATGGCATGGACCTCTTCGGCCTTGCCTTCGTCGGCCGCCTTTTCCAGCAGCCGCGCCTTTTTGTTAAGCGGCTTCAAATGCTTCATGGCAGAGCCCTCCGCGGTTCGATGTGCTTGGTGAAAAATTCGGGGTTTTCATCCATGATCCGGGTATAGACCTCGATACCGAAATCCACCCAGTCACGCAGGATATCGCAGTAGTGATACACGGGATGCGCCGGATCGCCGTAGCGCGCATAAGATTCGTGATAGCAGCCGCCGGAACAGATATTGCGGATCCGGCAAGTTCGGCAGGACCGGTCGCTTCGGTCCAGCATGCCTTCCAGAAAGGCGCCCAGGTTCGGCTTGTCGATGCCGTCGGTCACGTTGCCGAAGGTCGGCAGGTCGGAGCCGGTGAAGCGGTGGCAGAGGTTCAGGTCGCCCTCGTTGTCCACCGCCAGCATACCCAGCCCCGCGCCGCAGGGCAGCGACTTGCGCGTGCCCTCGACCAGGTCGGTCATCAACTGGTGCATGTTCGAGAATCCGTTGTTCTCGCCCTTCAGGGCGCCGTCCAGGTAATGGCGGCCCAGCGCCTTCATGCCGTCGAAGACCTCGGCCAGCTCGGCCTCGTTCAGATTGAACGTCGCGACGTCGCCTGCCGTGACGGGGGAGAAGCCGACCTCGAAGAAGCCCAGTTCATATTTCAGATGGCGGTGGATGGCGATGACGTCGGTGACGCCCGGCGTCAGGGTCACCCGCGCGCCGACGGGGCGCGAGCGATAGCGTTCCAGCAATTTTCGCGCCTTGGCCGAGACCACGTCGTAGGTTCCCTTGCCGCCGACCGTCTTGCGGTTCAGGTCGTGCAGGGCGCGCGGCCCGTCCATGCTGATAGTCAGCCCGAAACGGTGGGCGTCGAGCCACTCGATCAGATCGTCGGTCAGCAGGGTTGCGTTGGTGGTCAGCGAAAGGTCGACCGTCTTGCCTTCCTCCGCCGCCCGGCGTTCCGCATAATCGGTGACCGCGCGGATCAGCTTCATATTGCTCAAGGGTTCGCCGCCGAAGAAGACCAGATTGACCCGGTCGCGCGCGGCGGCCTCCTTGAGCAGCAGCTCGAAGGCGTCCGCCGCGGTCTGGAAATCCATGCGCTCGCCCTTGTCCGGCGAGGTCAAATCTTCCTTGTAGCAATAGGTGCAGCTGAGATTGCAGCCGGTATTGACGTTCAACACCATGGTGCTGATCGGATAGTCGTTGATTTTAACGGGTGCGGGGGAGGGGGCTTCCAGCCCGCTGTCCCGGACGATTTGCAGGTCCTTGAACTCGTTCAGCGTCTCGGCCAGGCGTTCCGGTTCATGGACGCCGTCGAAGCGGTCGCGCACGTCGTCGGCCGTGACCGCGGCCTTCTCGAGGGCCTTCTCACGGAACAGCCCGAGGACATCCCCCGCGACCTCGTCCATTTCAAATAGGCTGGTGGTCGGCACATGGAACAGCAGTTGCCGGCCGTCCAGGCGGACTTCATGCATGTTCTCTGGCACCAGATGCAGACCGGTCACGGGGGTCTCCTCGCCTTGTTATTCAGCTACGCCGGCCCCGATCCTCAACGGATCGGGGGGTCGTTCCAGCGTTGCACGGTTACGATCAGTTGGGCCGAGCCTTCCAGCGTCTGCCCGCCGACATCGACGGCTGCGTTCACCGACAGGTCGCCGGCGTTGTTGGTCTGGAACGGACGCTCCGGATTCGGGCCCGCGACGGCGGGTTCGAACATGCCGGCCTGGGTGATCTTGCCGGTATATTTGGCGTCGTCCAGCGCCTCGGCGAAATCGCCATGGTTGGCGACCGACCATTTGGCCGGCATGGCGCCGATGCGGATATCGTCGGCGGTGCCGGCCTCGCCATCCGGGCCGTTCATATAGGCCACGGCCTCGAACTGCGCGGGCACCGGCGGGATCGCGCCGCCGCCCACGCGGGCGATGTTGTAGCCCGGCTCGACCATGATGGTATCCACCTTGTCGTATACCGCCAGTGCCTCCGGTCCCTGGGCGGCGCCCGCGATGACGGTATGTTCGCCGGGATTGCCGCTGGCCGTGGCCGACACGACGACCGTGTTGGCGCTGCTCGATACCACGCTGTTGACCTTGACGCCCTTGCCCAGCGAAACCTTGTCGCCAAGGTTGACGCCGTGGATCGCAAGTTGGGCCGTTTCACCGACCCTTATGTGGGGCGGTGTCACGGCCAGCACGCGCGCCTGCGCGCCCGCGCCGGACCGAACTATTTGAATGGTGCCGCTGATCGCGTCCTGATCGGCCAGGAACCAGCGGCCCGACATCTCGCCCGCGCTGGCAGAAAGCGCCATCACCTGCTGGATGTCCTCGCCGTCCAGATTGACGCTGGCGCGCCACTCATAGCCGGTATAGACGATGGCCGCGCCGCTGCCCTTGGCGCTGCTACCGTCCGAATAGCTGATCTCCATGCGGACCGCGTAACTGTCGCCACCCTTGGCCGTCAGCGCCACCACGCCTTCGAAACTGCCCTTGCCGGGACGGTTGCCGACGACGCGCCAGGCCCCGGACAGGTCGGCGGCGGGACGACCTTTCCACGCGTTCCAGGCCGTGCTCTCGAAGGGATAGAGTTTGGCCAGTTTCTTCGGCACCACGGTAGAGGCGATTTCCCACCAGTTTCTGTCGCGCCCCAGCGCCTGGTATTCCGTTGTCGGC
>DAOVHN010000453.1 GCA_030671915.1 Pseudomonadota bacterium | reverse complement strand
GAAGCTTTCCGGCATCTCCGCCCCGCGCGCCTTGCGCACCAGTTCCACATGATTCACGTAGGCCGATCCGTCGGCCCATTGATAGGCGCGGGGCAGGGGGGACATGGCCTGCGCTTGGTCGAAGGGCCGGGCGTCGCGCCGGCCGCCGGCGTTCAGCTCGTGATAGACGTCGCGCAAGGGCGCTTCCATGGATTCCCAGCGGTCCATGGCGCCCTGCAGGGTCGTCACCATCTCGGGCACGGGCACATAGCGGGACAGATCGCGCGAGACGACGACCAGTTCGCCGTCGCGCATGCCGTTCTTCAATGTCGCGAGTTTCATTGACGGTCAGCCCTTCGCCTTCCAGGAGTCCACATATCCTTTCCACTCTACACCCGGCGGCAGGTCGCCCGCATCCATTGGATCGCGGGTGTCGATCATCACCGCGACCTCGTCGGTTTCCTTGCGGTCATGCTTCATCGCGGTTTCGTATGCCTTCGGGTGTGGCCCGTGCGGGAAACCGGCCGGATGCCAGGTAGCCATGCCGGGATGGATGTTGTCGCGGCTGAAGAACTGGCCCTTGTGATAGAAAATGAACTCGTCGAAATCGTCGTTGGAATGATAGAAGGGCAGCTTCAGCGCCCCGGGGTCGGACTCGATGGGGCGCGGCGCGAAGGTGCAGACCACCACCCGGTTGGCGATGAAGGTGGCATGGGCCGAGGGCGGCAGGTGATAGCGCGCCGACATCAACGGCCGGATATCGCGCCAGTTGATGCGCACCGGCGCCAGGTCCCCGTGCCAGCCGATCGCATCCAGCGGATTGAAGGGGTAGGTCATCGTGGTGACCTGGTTTTGCCGCTTGATGGCGATGGACCATTCGTTTTCGTCCTGCTGGCCGAGGAAGGCCTCGTCGATGGAAGGCGCGTCCAGGATTGCCGGGTCGAAGATCGCATGATTGCCGAGGATGCCCTTGCCCGGCAGCTTGAAGGCGTCGTTGGTCGCCTCGATCATCAGCACTGTCGCCGGCTCGTCGCATTCCAGCCGCCAGGCGGTGCCGCGTGGCATCACGATGTAGTCGCCGTCGCGGAATTCCAGGTGGCCGTAGTCGCAAAACAGATGCCCGCGCCCGGCATGGAAAAACAGCACGTCGTCGCCATCGGCGTTACGTGCGAGTTGTTCCATCTTCCCCTCGCAGCGCCACAGGCGGATCGCCATGGCCCCATTGCCCAGCACACGCCGCGCACCCCACGGCGAGGCCGAAGCCGTCTCCAGCTTGTTCAGATCATAGGCGCGCGGGCGCAGCGGGCCTTCCCATTTCACCCAGCCGGTCGGCGGGTGTTTGTGGTGGAACTGCGTCGCCGGGCCGAAGAAGCCCTCGCGGCCGGCCTCGCGCTCATAGGTATTTTTAGGCAGGTTGCAATGCGCCTGGCGGCTGGCGGTTCCCTCTACGCGCGGGAAGGAAATCCAGTTCTTCATGGCTTGGCCCTCTCGATTATTTGGCGGATAAAATAGTTGCAATTGAAACTAATTACAAGTGCAAAGGATCGCTTGCAAAATAGTTGCGCTTGAAATTAACTGGCTGGCGAGGAGATCGAATTGGCAGGAAAACCGGAAAGAGAGCGCATGGATGGCGATCGGCTGGAGCTCGACGGCTTCATCCCCTACCGCCTGTCGGTGATGCAGCAGGAGGTCAGCCGCACGATCGCGACGGCCTATGCCGAAAGACACGGCCTGATGCGTCACGACTGGCGGGTCATGGCGGCGCTGGGCGACGATCAACCGCTGTCCGCCAACGAGGTCTGTCAGCGCACCAATATGGACAAGGTCCAGGTCAGTCGCGCCATTGCCCGGCTGAAACGGAAGGGGCTGGTGAGCCAGCATCGGGACCCGCAAGACCGCCGCCGTTCCAGCCTGCACCTGACCGGGCGGGGCGAGGGGATATACCGGGATATCGTTCCCGCCGCCCGCGCCCGCGAGGCCGAGCTGCTGTCTGCGCTAAGCGCCACCGAGCTGAAGCAGCTCGACAAGCTGATCGACAAACTCTACCGCCGTGCCCGGGATCTGAACGCCGGTCGGGTGTGACGCGCCGTGACCTATAATGCTGGGAGGCGGGAAATGTCGAAGGCGAGGCAGGCGGCGCTGGACTGGGTCGACGAACAGTCCGGCGACCTTTCCGACTGGTGTTCGACGATCTGGCATTACGGCGAGACCGCCTGGCGCGAATACAGGTCGGCGCGCTGGTATGTGGATCGCCTGCGCGCCGAGGGCTTCGAGGTGGAGGAGGGCAGCGGCGGCATGCCGACCGCCTTCGCCGCCACCTTCAGCAACGGCGACGGCCCGTTGATCGGTGGCTACGCGGAATATGACGGCGTCCCCGGCAACTGCCAGGCCGCGACCACCCGCAAGGAACCCCGCGCCGGCCTGTCGCCGCAGGCAGGCGGCCATACCGACCCGCATTCCGCGCTGGGCATCGGCGCGCTGGGCGGGTTCCTGGCGGCCAAGGCGGCGATGGAGGCGCACGGTATCAAGGGTACGCTGAAGTTCTTTGGCGAGCCGGCCGAAAAGGTGCGCGGCTCCAAGCCGATCCATGCGGCGCGCGGCTATTACGACGGCATCGACGCCTTCATCAGCTTCCACCCGGCCTACATACTGCCCTTGTCCAATACGGTGCTGTGGGACACTCATTGCGGCGCGTCCTATGCGGCGGTCTACAGCTTTCATTGCGACGAGCCGGAAAACTGGCTGGCGGCGCCGGCGGATTCGCCGATCCCCCAGGCCCACAGCGCCCCGCGCGCGCCGGGCGCCACGGATGCGCTGGTCACCATGTACACGCTGACCAAAATGAAACTGGCCTCCAGCCTGTCCTTTCAGGGCGGCTGGAGCCTCAGCGAGGCGATCCTGACGGCGGGGCAGGCGACGGCCGACAACCTTCCGGCCGGGCTGGCGCAGATCCAGTATCTCTGCCGGACCCCCGACCATGGCCAGGCGGACCAGATCTTCCGGGTGCTGGACCAAAACGCCGAGGCCGCCGCGCTGGCCGCCCATTGCCGCTGGGAACGGCACTGGGT
>DAOVHN010000211.1 GCA_030671915.1 Pseudomonadota bacterium | reverse complement strand
GGCCGTGTTCGCCGACACGCGGTTGATGGACGCGCTGTTGAATTCAATCCTGGTGGCGGTGCTGTCCGCGGCCCTGGCGGTGCTGCTGGGGTTCCTGGCGGCTTACGCGCTGGCCCGCCACCGGCTGCCCTTCTCGGGCGCCATCCAGGGGCTTCTGATGGCGCCGCTGACCGTCAGCTACCTGATCGTCGCCATGGGGTTGCTGATCACCTTCAACGCGTTCGGCATACCCAAATCGCTGCTGACCATCGGCATCGGGCATGTGGTCATCAATCTGCCGCTCTGCTTCGCGATCATTTACAGCCAGATGGGGGCGCACCAGGCCAATATAGAGCGCGCGGCGCGCGATCTGGGGGCGCGGGAATGGCAGGTTTTGACGCTGGTTTCCGTGCCGATGCTGTGGCCGGCCCTGTTCGCCAGCTTCTTCCTGTCGGTGACCTTTTCGTGGGACGAGTTCATCATCGCCTTCATGGTCAGCCGCTTCGACGTGACCCTGCCGGTGGAGATCTGGAGCATGCTGCGCACCGGACTGAACCCGAAGACCAATGCGGTGGGCAGCTTCGTGTTCCTGATCTCGGTGGTGACCGTGCTGCTGCTTGATCTGGTTATTTTCAAAAGGAAAAAAGCGTGAACGCACCAGCCGTCGAATTCCGCGGTATCTCGATGCATTTCGGGGACACGGTCGCGGTCGAGGGGATCGACCTGGAGATCGCGGAGGGGGCCTTCGTTGTGCTGCTGGGTCCGTCGGGCGGCGGCAAGACGACGCTGCTGAATATCCTCGGCGGTTTCCTGGAGCCGACGGAGGGGCGTGTTTTCATCGCCGGGACGGACGTCACCGATATGCCGCCGGCCCGCCGGCCGACCACGACGGTGTTTCAGGATTACGCCCTGTTCCCGCATATGACGATTGCCGGGAATGTGGGTTTCGGGCTGAGGATGCGCGGCGTGGCCGGGGCGGAGCGCGCCGAGCGGGTGGCCCGCGCGCTCGACATGGTCGGGCTGGCCCACACCGCCGACCGCCGGGCGCATGAGCTTTCCGGTGGCCAGCGTCAGCGCGTGGCCCTGGCGCGCGCGCTGGTGGTCGAGCCCTCGGTGTTGCTGCTCGACGAGCCGATGGGCGCGCTGGACATGAAACTGCGGCGTCAGATGCAGGAAGAGCTGAAGGCGATCCAGCGGAAGGTCGGAACCACCTTCGTCCATGTCACCCACGACCAGGAAGAAGCCATGGCCATCGCCGACCGGATCGTGGTGATGAACGACGGCTTCATCGAGGACATGGGCGAGCCGGAGCGGATTTATCTGCGCCCGGCCTCGCGCTTCACCGCCAATTTCATGGGCGAGAACAATCTGATCGAAGGAAGCGTGGCGGCGGTGTCGGGCGGGCGGGTAACGGTATCGACCGCCATCGGCGTCTTCGACGTCGAAGGCGTCGCGTCGGTGGGCGATTCGGTGGTCCTGTCGGTGCGGCCCGAACATCTTTATCTGGAAGGCGGGGAGGGGCGCGTCTCCGTGGGCCGGGCGACGATCATGGATGGGGGCTTCTTCGGCACCCATCACCAATGCACGGCGACCCTGGAAGCGCTGGACAGCCCGGTAAAAGTGCGCCTGCCGCAGAAACTGATTCCGCGGGTGAACGGAGTGCTAGACCTGTTCGTCGATCCTTCCGACCTTGTGCTGCTGACGCGTTAGAGCATTTCGGTCAATGGGCAAGCGCCGGTAAGGGTTACATAGGCGCCGCCCATGGGCGGAAACGTCGCAACGATGAAAACCCAAATCGCCAGGATGCGGCCTAAGGTGCGAACGCCGCCTTCTGCCTTTGTCGAGGCGAAGAGAACAAAAAACCCAATCACCGCGATGATTGTCGCGGGTATCAAGCTGAAGAAAAAGCACATGAGTGATTCTCCCTTGTGTCGCATGTTGGCGGGCGCCGCGCCCTCGGGAAGCGGCGCCCAACCAGGGGTTATTACGCCGCGTTTTGCTGGGACGCGGTTTTCTCCTTCAGTGCAGCCAGCACCCAATCGGCAACGTCACGGGCCACCGCCTTGCGCTCGGCCTCGGGAACGTCGTCGATGTCGAACAGATCCGAGTATTTTTTGTGGCGACTTAAGGCATCGAAGTGGATCATGCGACCCTCTTCCAGGAGATTCTTGACGATACGCCCATGGCAGTTGAGGAAACAGCCATCGATTACGACGACGTTTTCGGCTTCCTGGGTCCATTTGGCGATGGCGGAACCGGGGACGGCAAACAATTCGCCATAGCAACCGCGCCGGTAGCCGGCTTCCTTGGCGACGATGTTGGCCGCCAACCGGGCGATCTCGCCGCGGATGCACGCACCTTCGCATGACATGACGGGGATACTTCGCTCTTCCATATTCCGGGCGCCGGTAATTTCGCCGATCGGGCATTTACCGGCGGTGCCTTCTACTTGAAGCGTAAAATCGCGAGAGGAACGGGTCATAACCCTAGTCTCCTGAATGTGGAACCAAATCGTTGTCGGTAACCGTTTGACGCCCGGGCGGCGGAAAACGTTACAGACATCGCCCCAGTTGGGCGGCGATTCTTGTATTCAGTAAGACGGAGTGCAGGAAAAAAGGATGCAAAAATTCTCGGACAATACCGGTCCAGCTGCTATTTTTCAGGCTGATTCTTGATTGCCGCGGGCTCGCACGGGATGTCGTCTTGTCCCAATGAGAGGACGCAATTTTGCTCCAGTATCCGCCTCAACGCGGCCCGTCCTCGGTGCAGCAGGACCCGCGAATTGGCTTCGCTCAGCTTAAGTTCAACCGCGATTTCCCGATGGCCAAGGCCAGCCATGTCGTGCAGAATCACCACGTCATACTGGGGGCTCGGCAATTGGGCCGCGTACCGGCCAATGCACGATGACATTTCCTGTTTCAGAACGGTCAACTCAGCGGTTTCAAGATCGTCGGGGACGGCTTCCAATGCCGATGGGTTGTCGGTTGTTTCCGGATGGCGTGCGATCTTGCGAAAATGGTCCCGCACCAGATTGACGGCAATCGCCGACAGCCAACTTTGCAGACTGGCGTCGCCGCGAAATTTCGCCGCCGTTCGCGCCGCCCGAACGAACGTGTCCTGGGCAATGTCTTCGGCCAGGGCATGGTTGCCGACCAGCTTGCGTACAAAAGCGACAATAGCCGGCCTGTGGCTGAGCATATCCCTTGCATCGGGTGCCATGGCTGCATCCTCCCGGTCAGAATTTTCCGACCGGGAAGTGTAGCCCGCATGTGCAAACGTTGCTAGCAACATCCTTTCTTTCCGTCTTTTTCGTCTGCCGTCCCGGCATCCGGATGGCGCTGGAAAAAACGAGCCATCATCGAAGCGCAAACGCCGCCACATTTTTCCATCGCCGCCGTCATGGCATCGGGGGACGCCGCTTCAGCGTCGGCGCTTTTTTCTGTCGTATTTTCGTTTTTGCCGGTCATGGTAAATCTCCGTCTTCAAAGGAGTGGTTGATTGAACTCAGGTGGTTCGCTCGTTAGACGACGGATGGACCGGAATTGTTACAAGGGTGAAGACGTTTCTCAATCCCGTAACGGTTTTCGGCGGGGCGGGTCACGGTAACGACCAAGATCGGCGCCTCCGATGCTGAAGGCAGCGCCGCGCCGGACGAGGATGTCGCTATTTTCGGTGCGGCCCGAACATTTTTACCTTGAAGGCGCCGACGGGGGCATCCCCGCGGTGCAGGTCAAGCCGGATCGAATTGCGCTCACGCCCCCTTCTCCTCCAGCCACGCCTTTATCAGTTCGCGATACCGCGCGCCGTCGAAGCTGGGGTAGTGGCCGCCGTGGACGACGCGTACCGGCAGGTCGTGGATCCGCTTCATGGTGGCGATATAGTCCGCGAGATCAGAATGGTAGGCGTCGTCGATCAGCACGCCGTCATAGACGGTGTCGCCGGAAAACAGGATTTGCGTGGCTTCCTCGAACAGCATGATGCCGCCCGGCGAATGGCCCGGCGTGTGGATCACCTCGAACTGCCGGTCGCCCAGGTCGATAACGTCGCCCGCCTCCAGCAGCCGCGTCGCCGGGGCCGCCTTGACCGCATATTCGGTGGAGCTGTAATCGCGCGGCGGCATCCTGGTGAACATCGCGTCGGTGACATAGGGGTCGGCCAGGGTGTTTTCGCGGGTCGGGTGGGCCATCAGGTCGGCCTCGTCGCGATGGACGGCGCGTTCCTCGAACTCGTGATGACAGCCGATATGGTCGAAATGGGTGTGGCTGGCGACCGCGAGGCAGGATTTCCCGGTGACCAGAGGCACCTGTTCGCGCAACGACACGACGCCCATGCCGCTATCCACCAGCATGTCCCGATCGCGCCCGCGCACATGCCAGATATTGCAGCGCAGGAACGGGTCGATGAAGGGCTCCTTGATGAAGGTGACGTCGTCGTCGAGCCGGGCCGTGACGTACCATTCTTCCGCTGTGGCGATTTCCATGCTCTTCCCTAATCGTCCTTGAACGCATACCAGCGATAGGCCGCCGCCAGGTATTTCAGGCGGAGCGCGGGCAGGGGGAAGCGCGAGGGCAGGCCGCGGATGACGGCGGGCAGGTCGGCGTGGGCTTGCTTGCCGGCGATCATGGCGGCGATTTTCATGCCGGTCCAGGGGGCCGTGTTGACGCCGGTGGCGTGGTAGCCGAAGCCGTAGAAGACGCTCGGGTCGTCCGGCAACTGGCCGGCCGAGGGGGCGAGGCGCTGAGAAATGCACACGAAACCGCGCCAGAAATACTCGATCTCCACATCGCGCCAGGCGGGGAAGACCTCGCCCACCCGCTTGGTCATCCAGGCGCGCATGCGATCGCCGTCGGCAGGAGCGCCGGTCAGGTCACCGCGCGCGCCCAGCATCAGCCGGTTGTCGGGCAGCATGCGGTAATAGAACAAAAGCTTGCGCGTGTTCACCAGCGGGCAGTCGGTCTTCCAGGACTGCGCGGCCAGCTCGTCCGCCGTCAGCGGGCGGGTGGTCACGATGTTGGAAATCACCGGCAGGATGCGGGCGTCGAAATCGCGGTGCAGGCGCTCGCGCAGGAAGCCGTTGGTGGCGACGACGACGCGCCTGGCGCGCAGGGCACCGCGTTCGGTCGTCAACAGGTGTTGCCCGCCCTCGCGCAGCCAGCGGGTCACCAGACTGCCGGGATGCAGCCTCGCGCCCGCTTCCGATGCGGCGCGCGCCAGGCCATGGGCGAATTTCAGCGGGTGCAGGGCGAAGCTTGGGGAAACTTTCAATGCGCCGAACTGTTCGGCGGAGTCATGGCCGATTTCGCGGAACTCGTCTGCGGTGTAAAGCGTGG
>DAOVHN010000649.1 GCA_030671915.1 Pseudomonadota bacterium | reverse complement strand
CGGTGTTCCGCAACACCGCCAGCGCCTGTCCCGAGCGCCATCTCGACGGCGCCAGATGGCTGGGCGCCGACCTGCGCGGCGCGGGCGAGGCGGATGCCGGCGAAGTGCTGGGCGGGCGCATCGTCGAATTGATGAAGGCCTCCGGCATCCCCAACGGCGTCGGCGGCGTCGGCTATGGCGAGGGCGATATCGGCGCGCTGATCGAAGGCACCCTGCCGCAACAGCGCCTTTTGAAAAACGCCCCGATGGAAATCGGCGCCGAACAGCTCCACACCATGTTCCAAGGCGCGCTGAGCTACTGGTAGGACCGCCGCGCTTTGGTACAGGTTCGCGCCGCGCCGTTCAGCTCAGGCTTTCGGCCAGTTTCTCGGCGTTGCGGATGCAGTCGCCGACCGCGATGCCGCCGCGCCAGCTTGCGCACAGATGCAGTCCGGGCAGCGCCGTAAGCTCCGCGTCGATGCCGGCGATGCGGTCGAGATGCCCGATCGTGTATTGCGGGATCGCCGCCCGGTGCCGCGATAGCCGGACCAGCGAGGGCGCGCCGTCGATCGCCAGCGCCGCCGCCAGGTCGGCCCCGATCCGCCCGGCCACCGCGTCGTCGTCCAGGGCCACCGCGTCCGGGTCCATGGTGCCGCCGATGAAGGCGGTGATCAGCACCCGCCCGTCCGGCGCGCGGCCGGGGAACAGGGTGCTGGAGAACAGCCCGCCCAGCGTCCGGACCCCTTCGACGCGCGGTATCAGGAAGCCGAACCCGTCGAGCGGATGGCCCACCTGCGAGCGCGCATAGCCCAGGCCGGCGGACACGATCGGCGCATAGGGGATGGCGCGCAGCAGCGCCGAGGCCTGCGGCGCCAGCGGCTCGATCAGGTCCGCCGTGGCGCCGGCCGGCACCGCCAGCAGGACGTGCCGGGCTGCGATTTCCCTGGCCCCGTCGGGCCCGCTGTACCGGACCTGCCATTCGTCGCCATCGCGCACCAGCGCATCGACCCGGCACCGTGTCTCCACCGCGCCGGCCGGCAGTGCTTCGGCGATCGCCGCCGGCAGCACCGCCATGCCCCGGTCGAAGGACACCAGCCGGCCGGCCGGCATTCCCGCGCCCCGGCCCAGCTTGCGCAGCGCGAGCGCGCCGCGAATCAGCGAGCCGTGGTCGCGCTCCAGCGCATAGATCTTCGCCACCGCGGCGCGCACCGACAGCGCCTCCGGGTCGCCCGCATAGACGCCGGATATGAAGGGGGCGATCGCGTAATCCAGGAATTCGCGACCCAGGCGCCTTGTCACGAACCGGGCGACGGTTTCCTCGTCGCGGGCGCGGCCGATGAACGGCTCGGCCAGCAGGCGCAGCTTGGCGGGCCACGAGAACAGCTTCGTGGTGATCCCCTCAACCGGCGAGCCGGGCAGGCTCATCAGGCGGCGCCCGCGCATGACGAACCGTTTGCGCGCCGCCGGCGCGGCCTCCAGCAGCCGTTCGCCCAAGCCGGTCTGCTCGACGATCCGGCCCAGCGCGTCGTCGGGGGTGCCGGGCTTCTGCATGGTCGAGTTGGGGCCGCGCTCGATCAGGTGGCCGTCGACGGTTTCGGTATCGATGACGCCGCCGACGCGGTCTCCGGCCTCCAGGACGCGTACCGCGAACCCCTTGCGGTGCAGGAACCAGGCCGCCGCGAGCCCCGAAATTCCGGCCCCGACGATAACGATGTTGTCCCGTGGCAAGCGGTGTCCCCTCCCAAAATGCATGCGATGGCGGTCAAGATACGGTTGCGCTACGTCCGGGCCGTTTTCGCGCGGCGCGGCCCGCCGGCGATCTTGCCCAAAACACCGCCGCGAGGCAAGCGGTGGCGCGGCGCGCAAGAGCGCCAACAATACAATAATACGAGCCTGACCCCAAGAACGTACGGGGTCAGGCTCGTATTATTGTATTATTAAGTGCGCTCAGCCGCCGCGCGCCTCCCATTTGTCGAGCATCCATTTCCAGGCGATG
>DAOVHN010000605.1 GCA_030671915.1 Pseudomonadota bacterium | reverse complement strand
TCCTGACGGATCGGACTCCGCCCGGCGCGATGACGGCGTCATCCTGGTGAGAAATTCGGGCTAGGGTTTTTCCCGGCGGGCCGCTATAAATTGCGCGAACGAATTCCAGAAACGGGGCGATTGAGATGAACACGACAACCGCATTTCCGCAACAGACCCTGATCGGCGCGCTCTGGCCCGAGGGTAGCCTGGCGAAGCCGCTGCGCCTCGCGATCCTGGCGCTGGCGGGCACCGCCTTGCTGACCCTTTCGGCCAAGATCCAGATCTGGCCAGGGCCGGTGCCCATCACCATGCAGACCTTCGTCATTCTGACCATCGGCATGACCTACGGCTGGCGCCTTGGCGGGGCGACCCTGCTGCTCTATCTGGCGGAGGGCGCGGTGGGATTGCCGGTGTTCGCCGCGGGCGGCGGTATCGCCTATTTTGCGGGCCCGACGGGCGGCTATCTTGTCGGTTTCGTTCTGGCCGCGACGTTGACCGGTTGGCTGGCCGAACGCGGCTGGGACCGCCGGCCGGCGACGACGGCACTGGCGATGCTGGCCGGCAATGTCGCGATCTATCTGCCGGGCCTGGCCTGGCTGGCGGCGCTGAAGGGCCCCGAGATCGCTATCAAATACGGCCTGATGCCGTTCCTGATGAGCGATCTGGTCAAGCTGGCGCTTGCCGCCGCGGTAATGCCGTTGGCCTGGAAGGCGATACGACGCTGGCGCGACGGCTGAACGGCCGCGAAGCCACATAAACGAAACAGGGCCGCCGGATTGCACCGGCGGCCCTTTTTCATTGTGGCGTTCGCGCATAGTTTAGAAACGGAACGTACCCTGAACGGCGAGGATATCGACGGAGTTTTCAAAGGTGGCGGTGAACGGGCCAAGTGCAGTCTGGTCTACCGTTGAATCGCTGACGAAAAGATGAGTGTAACCGGCGTCAATGGAGAAATTCGGTGTTGGCGCGTAGTTTACGCCAAGGGACAGCCAAGTCCTGTCGGTGCCCGGAATGCGTGGGGTACGTGTAGCGTCCGGGATTGGGCTTTGATCGTAGGCGATGCCGCCGCGAATTGCCAAATCGTTCGTGGGCTTCCAGGTCGCGCCGATGGCGCCGAACCAGACATTTTTCCAATCTTCGGGTGTAACGGAATCTGGAGAAGCGCCGTCGAATTGAATGCGGATTTCGTCGAAAGTGCTCCAGTTGGTCCAACCCACTTCCGCCATCACCGCAAACTGGTCGCTGAGATCATGGTAGAAACCGGCGGTTACTTGATCGGGTGACGTTAAATCGGCCGACACAGTATCGTTGAGAATTAAACTGGTAAACTCGCCTTTCAGCGTGTGGGCAATTTGCGACCGGTAACCCAGCCCCAGTCTGGTTGTTTCGGAAAATTCAACGAGGACACCAAACGTTGCGCCAAAGCCCCAATCATCGCCGGTGACTTCGCCAATGACTAATCCGCCGGCGGGGTTTATATCCTGGGATAACGTTACTTCGGCGTGCTGTATCTGTAAGCCAGCGCCTATTGATATCATCTCATTCAGGCGATAGGCGACCGTCGGGTTCACGTTAATCGTCTTCAGGTCGGATTCGATGGCGTACGCGCGCCCGGCCCAGTTTGGGTCATATTCGGTTTTGAGGCCGAAAGGCGCATTGATTCCCATGGCGAGTTTCAGGTCAGGACTAATGGACCACATAAAATACGCTGCCGGGACCAGTGCGTTGACACCGCCATCCTCCACGCCCGACCCACCGAATATGTAGGCGGCATCGTTGGTCTCGGCGCTTGGGGCGATATAGCTCAGCACCACGGCCGCCTGGTGGCCTTCCTGGCGCGTCAGGCCGGCGGGATTGAAGAACATGTAGGAGATGTCCTCCGCGCCGGCGGTGGCGCCCGCGAAGGAATTGCCCTGGGCCGCGGCGCTTTGCTCCTTCAGCGCATAGCCCGCGGCGTGGGCGTCGTCCGCGGGAAGGGCGACTGCCGCGCAAAGGCCAGCCAATGCGGTCATGCCGAGCAGCCTGGTGCGCAAGCTGCTGAATCTAGGAATCTCATCGGTCATTATATTTCCTCCATGTTTCATGGCGGCGCATCCAGGGCGCGAGCCTGTTTTGTTATAAGAGGATATTGGATCAAAAACGCCGAGTTGAGAAGGGAAACAAAACTTTTGGCTGTAACCGCCCGTCACATATTTATAATTTC
>DAOVHN010000208.1 GCA_030671915.1 Pseudomonadota bacterium | reverse complement strand
TGGCGGGGGTCGAGACGGTCTGGTCGGTGCTGGCCCCGATGATGCTTTTCTGCGTCGGCGTCGGCCTGGTGATGCCCAATTCCATGGCCGGCGCGATCGGCCCGTTCCCGACCATGGCGGGCGCGGCCTCGGCCCTGCTGGGCTTTATCCAGATGACCATCGCCGCAGCCGTTGGCATCGGCGTCGGCGCCGCATTCGACGGCACCGCGCGTCCGATGGCGGTGACGATTGCGCTTACGGGAATCGGCGCGCTGGCCGCATACTGGCTGTTGGTGCGCGGTAGCGAGGCTGAATAACGGCGTCGCCGGTCAGGCGGTGCCGGCGATCAGTTCCCTTACCTTCGACATGTCGCCCAGATCGTGCACGCCTTCGAGGCCCTGCTTCCGCAACTTCGCCAACGCGATCTGGCTGCGGGCGCCGGTACGGCAGAACAGCAGGCAGGACTTGCCCTCGAATTCGCTGATATTGTCGGCCAGGTTCTCCAGCGGCAGGTTCACCGTGCCGTCGATGGTGTCGGCCGCATATTCATTCTGGCTGCGCACATCGACCACCAGGGCGCCGTGCCTGTGCAGCATGCGGGCGGTGTCCATATCCACCGGGACGTCCCACAAGCCCAGCATGCGCATCAGCCCCTCATACATCCAGGACAGGGTGCAGAAATGAGTGGTGATCACGATCGCCTGCAACACCAGCAGGGTGATGCCCACGGCAATCGCGGCCATCGGCATCTCGATCAGGAACAGCACCGCCGCGGCGGTGTTCATGATGCCCGCGGCGAAGCAGGCGACGCGGCGCTGGAACGGGTTCTCGGGCAGTTGCACGGCGCCGAACATCGGGCGGACGATGTGATTGTAGATCAGGTCCATCGGATGGCCCGCCGGAAAGAAGAAGGCGTACATGCCGAGGAATGCCACGACGAACAGCACATAGGGCTGCTGGAAATACAGCGCCGCCGCCGTGATCGATGAACAGACGGCCGGCGTGAAGCGCAGGCCCCATTCGAGTTGCTTGAGTTCCTGGGGGGTATAGGTCTGGTACCCCTGCTGGAACAGACTCTTCTGCTGGAACGAAAGATCGCAATCGTTGGACATCTCTAAACTCTCCCTAAGCGGCGGGGTTATACGGCCATATGCCGGACAAACCCTGAAATTCCGGTTAATTTTTGTTTGACTGGAAATTATACAAGATTAATTTGAAAAACTAATAGGAAAGCGGAACCGCCACCCCCGGCAGGGGTTTCGGCGCTACGCCCTCGAGCGCCGGCTGCATGAATGCGCGCCAGGTCAGCGCCGGATACGATCCGCCGCCGACCCTGTCCATCGGGGAATTGTCGTCGTTGCCGAACCAGACACCGGCGATCAGGTCGGACGTGTAACCGATGAACCAGGCGTCACGGCTGTCCTGACTCGTCCCCGTCTTGCCGGCGGCGGGACGGTCCAGCTTTGCCGCCTTGCCGGTGCCCCAGGTAATGGTGGCGGTCAGCACATCGTTGATGGCGGCGACGTTTTCGGCCGCCACGACGCGGCCCGGCCCGCCGCCGCTGCGCCGGAACAGGACCCTGCCTTCGCCATCCATGACCTCCGTGATGCCGTAGGGCCAGACTCCTATACCGCCATTAGCCATCACCGCGTAGGCCGCGGTAAGCTCCAGCAGCGTCACCTCGTAAGTTCCCAGGGCAAGCGCCGGGTCCGTGCCGATCTCCGAGGTGATGCCGAGGCGCCGCGCGGTGGCTGTCACATTCTCGCGGCCCACCCGCTCGGCCGTGGATGCCGCCACCGAATTGATCGAGCGCGCCACCGCCTCGCGGATTGAAACCGTGCCGCGATACTTGCCGCCGGCGTTGCGCGGGGTCCAGCCGTCGATAGTGACCGGCGCGTCCTCGACCTCGTCGCCCGGCCGGAATCCGGATTCGAAGGCGGTCAGATAGACGAACAGCTTGAAGGCGGAACCGGGCTGGCGCAGCGCCTGGGTGGCCCGGTTGAACTGGCTGTTGCCGTAGCTGGCGCCCCCGACCATCGCGGCAATCGCCCCGTCGGGCCGCATCGCCACTATTGCGGCCTGGCCCGCCTTGCGTTTCGCGGCCGCGGCAAGGTTGCTGCGCACCGCCGCCTCGGCCAGCCGCTGCAGGCGCGCGTCTATGGTCGTACGGATGATCAGGTCGCCGCCGTCATGGCTGATATAGTCCCGTGCGCGGTCAAGCGCCCAGTCGGCGAAATAGCGGGACTGGCCGCCCATCCGGTCGCTGCGCAAGACCGCGCGGTCCGACCTGGCGGCGGTCGCCTGCGCCCCGGTCAGCCAGCCGGCTTCGACCATGCTTTGCAGCACCTGCGCGGCGCGGCCCTCGGCCAGGTTCGGGTTGGACACGGGGTTGTAGCGCGACGGCGCCTTCAATAGCCCGGCCAGCATCGCCGCCTCGTAGGCCGTCACCTGTGTCGCCGGCTTGTTGAAATAGCGCCGCGCCGCCGCATCCACCCCGTAGGCGCCCTGGCCGAAATAGACCCGGTTCAGATAGATGGTCAGGATCTGGTCCTTGCCGAAGCGCTGTTCCAGCCAGAAGGCCAGCAGCAGTTCCTGGACTTTGCGGCGGATCGTGCGGTCGGACGAAAGGAACAGGTTCTTGGCCAGTTGCTGGCTGATCGTGCTGCCGCCGCTGCGCACGGTGCCGGCCCACAGGTTCGTCCAGACCGCGCGGGCGATGCCGATCGGGTCCACGCCGGTATGTTCGTAAAACCGGCGATCCTCGACTGCCAGCACGGCATGCGGCAAATGCGGCGGCAGTTCATATAGCTGCACCGCAACGCCGTAGAGTTCGCCGTAATGGGCCAGCACCGTGCCGTCGGCCGCCTGAATTGTCACGGTCGGCGCGCGCTTGCCGGCCGCCGCCTCGAGATGGTCGATGTCCGGCAGGTCGTAGGCATACCAGGCGACGACGCCGGCCAGGACCACCGCCGCCCATACTGTCATCGCCAGGCCATAGCTGATCGCGCGCGCCAGCCATGAGCCCTGTTTACGGACCGGTGGGGCGTGTTTTCTGTCTGCTGTGCGCTTTCGGCTGGCCATGCCGCAATATATAGCGTCTCCAAGCGAGTGTGGAGCCGGAAATTACCATATTATGTGGTTTTATCGGTCATACAGGTTTAATTGCCGCAAATTGTTTTTGTTCCAAAGAATCGGCCATGCTATTGTTTATTGGCGGCTTTCGGTATATATCGTGGCTGTGTGACGGGTTGGTGAAACAAACAGGCGGCCCGACATTTAACGGGTTGGAGAGAAGTATGGACAGTACAGTTCGCCCTTATAGCCAAGTGTACGATACCCTGCGCAAAGTGGGCCTCAGGCCGACGCGGCAGCGTCTCGGCCTTGCACGCCTGTTGTTCGAGAACGGCGACCGGCATGTAACCGCCGAGCAGCTTCATGCCGAGGCCGCCGCCGCCAATCTTCGCGTCTCGCTGGCGACCATCTACAACACGCTGAACCAGTTCACCGGGGTCGGCCTGATGCGCGAGGTCGTGGTTGAGCCGGGGCGTTCCTATTTCGACACCAACACCACCGATCATCATCATTTCTTCCACGAGGATACAGCCCAGCTGCAGGATATCCCGGGCGACGCGATTTCGGTCGGCAAGGTGCCCGAACCGCCGGCGGGAACCCGCGTGGAGAGGGTCGATATTATCGTTCGCATCAGGGGATAAGGCCTGCCCGGCGTCGCGCGCCGCCCGTCCCGAATTTTCTTCTTTAAAATGATTCTAATCTGTTGACAGCCCATCCGTCTTCTGCTTAATAAGGCTCATCGGGGGTTGCGGCCATGAGGTACTGCCCCCTCTACCTCGCGGCCGGCCATGGCCGGCCGCTCAAGCCACATGACAGGAGGACTTGATGTCTCTTAAAGGCAGCAAAACCGAACAGAATCTGAAAGACGCCTTCGCGGGCGAAAGCCAGGCCAACCGCCGTTATCTCTATTTCGCGGGCAAGGCCGACATCGAGGGCTACAACGATGTCGCAGCGGTGTTCCGCTCCACCGCCGACGGCGAGACCGGCCATGCGCACGGCCATCTCGAATATCTCGAAGAGACCGGCGATCCGGCGACCGGCGAGCCGATCGGCCCCACCGACGCCAACCTGAAGGCCGCGATCGCGGGCGAAACCCACGAATATACCGACATGTATCCGGGTATGGCCAAGTCTGCCCGCGAAGAGGGCTTCGACGAGATCGCCGACTGGTTCGAAACCCTGGCGAAGGCCGAAAAGAGCCACGCCGGCCGTTTCCAGAAGGCGCTGGACAGCCTTAGCTGATTCCGGACGTTATAAGTGTGACCGGCGGGGGCGCGTTCTACCCCCGCCGTTCCCGCCCGGCGGGGCGGAGAGGGAAAGAGCTCGCTTCGATTAATGAGGCTCTCCCAATAAAGACCGACAAAACAGGATAAAGACCGATGGAACAAGGCAGCTCCGGCGCGCCGATCCGCCACCCTATTGCCTGGCAGGATCCCGATTTTTACGACGAAAAAAAGCTCGACGCGGAAATGCGGCGGGTCTTCGACCTGTGCCATGGCTGCCGCCGTTGCTTCAGCCTGTGCGACTCCTTTCCCCGTCTGTTCGATCTGATTGATGAGTCGGAAAGCGGCGAGATGGACAGCGTGTCCAGCGCCGGTTTCAAGCCGGTGGTCGATGCCTGCACGCTCTGCGACCTCTGTTTCATGACCAAATGCCCCTATGTGCCGCCGCATGACTGGGATCTGGATTTCCCGCATCTGATGCTGCGCTACCGCGCCGTCGAGCACGCCAAGGGCAAGACCGGCTTCATCGAAAAGCAGATTTCCGAAACCGATCGTAACGGCAAGCTGGCCAGCAACATGGCGGGACTCGCCAACTGGACCACCAGCACCTCGAACAAGCTTGCCCGCCCGGTCATGGAGGCGGTGGCCGGCGTGCATCGCGAGGCTGAACTGCCGAAATTCCACGGCAAGACGCTGACGGCACGCGCCAAAACCGACAGACCCCAAGTGAATGCCGACGCCCCGGCCCATGGCCGCAAGGCGGTGCTCTATGCGACCTGTTACGGCAATTACAACAATCCTGAAATCGGCGAGGCCGCCCGCCGCGTACTGGCCCATAACGGCGTCGAGACCGAAGTCGTCTATCCCGGTTGCTGCGGCATGCCGCAGTTGGAACAGGGCGATCTCGCCCGGGTCGCCGCTAACGCGAAGACCGTCGCGGCCGAGATGAAGATTTGGATCGACAAGGGATACGACGTCATCGCCCTGGTGCCGTCCTGCGCCCTGATGCTGAAATTCGAATGGCCGCTGATCGCGACCGGCGACGAGAACGTGACGGCGCTGTCGGCAAAGACCTTCGACGTCAGCGAATATATTGT
>DAOVHN010000475.1 GCA_030671915.1 Pseudomonadota bacterium | reverse complement strand
TCCGTATCGTCATGGCGCAGAAGTTCGCCCTCATGCTGCGGTCCGATCCAGTAATACTTGTTGCCTCTCGGGTCGGTGAGACCGATCAGATTGTAGTCCGATTCGCGCCGGCCCTGCGATACGATTCGCATCCCCGTCACCTGTTCGGGCAGCAGGTTCGGAAAATTGACGTTCATGAAGACATCCCTCGGCCAGGCGACGGATACCAGCTTCTGCAGGATCGCCGGCGCGTGCTCCTCGGCGGCGCCCCAATGGATCGGCTGCCCGTGCCGGGCGGCCAGGCTGAAGGCGATTGCGGGAACCCCCAGCAGCGTCGCCTCCATGGCCGCGGCGACCGTGCCGGAATAGGTGACGTCCTCGCCCACATTGGCGCCCCGGTTCACGCCTGACAGAACGAGATCCGGTTTCTCGCCCCCCATGACTTGCTCGATGGCAAACAGCACGCAATCGGTCGGGCTGCCGTCCACGGCATGGCGGCGCTCGGAGATGATTCGATGGCGCAAGGGACGCGACAGGGTCAGCGAATGGCCGGCGCCGCTTTGTTCGGTTTCCGGCGCCACCACCCAGACTTCCTTCGAAAAGCGCCGCGCCACGCGCTCCAGGACCTTCAGCCCCGGCGCGTTGATGCCGTCGTCATTGGTGACAAGAATACGGGCGCCGGCGAGTTCGAGGGGTGGTTCGAACATCCCCTAGCCGCCAATGCGGGTCAGACCGCCCATATAGGGGCGTAGCGCCTCGGGGATCGTTATCGACCCGTCCTCGTTCTGGTAGTTTTCAAGTACCGCGACCATGGCGCGGCCGACCGCCACGCCCGACCCGTTGAGGGTATGGACGAAGCGCGTACCCTTCTCGCCCGGCGTCTTGAACCGCGCGCCCATGCGGCGCGCCTGAAAATCTCCGCAGCTTGAGCAGCTTGAAATCTCGCGATAGCGCCCCTGCCCTGGCAGCCAGACCTCGATATCGTAGGTCTTGCGCGCGCCGAAACCCATGTCGCCAGTGCATAGATTCACGACCCGGTAGGACAGGCCCAGCCGCTTCAGCACGTCCTCGGCACAATTTGTCATGCGCTCCAGCTCGATGTCTGACTCGTCGGGGTGGGCGACGCTGACCATCTCCACCTTGCTGAACTGGTGCTGGCGGATCATGCCGCGCGTATCCTTGCCGGCCGCACCGGCCTCCTCGCGGAAACAGGGAGTCCAGGCGGTCACGCGAATCGGCAGGTCGCCGGCGTCGATGATCTCGTCCGCCACCAGATTGGTCAACGGTACCTCGGCGGTCGGGATCAGCCAGAATCCGTCCTCCGTATGAAACAGGTCGTCGGCGAATTTCGGCAACTGGCCCGTGCCGTACATGGCGTTGTCCTTGACCAGGTAGGGCGGCAGGATTTCCATATATCCGTGCTCAACCGTATGCAGGTCCAGCATGAAGGAGGCGAGCGCGCGTTCCAGCCGCGCCAGCGCCCCGCGCAGCACCACGAAGCGCGCGCCCGACATCTTGGCCGCCAGATCGAAGCTCATCAGCCCCAGATCCTCGCCCAGGTCGAAATGTTCCTTTGCCTGGAATGCGGGGCGGACGGGCTCGCCGTGGCGGCGAATTTCCTCGTTGTCGTACTCATCCTCGCCGTCGGGCACGTCGGGCGCGGGCAAATTCGGCAAGTCGGCAAGGATCTCGTCCAGCCTCGCGCCGATAGCGCGTTCCGTGCCCTCGGCGGCGGCGATTTTTTCCTTCAAACCCTGGACCTCGGCCACCAGGGAATCGGCATCCTCGCCCTTTTTCTTTTTCTCGCCGACCGCGCGCGAGACTTCGTTGCGCCGCTGCAGCATGTCCTGCAGATCGGTCTGCACCTTGCGGCGTTCGGCGTCAAGTTCGAGCACCTTGCCAGACTGCGGCGACAGTCCCCGCCTCAGCAGGCCGGCGTCGAAGGCCTTGGGCGTTTCGCGAATAAATTTAAGGTCGTGCATGCCGAATCCCTGACATGGTGAATGCGCGGGCGGTTATACGCTAACGATAATGTGCGCGTCCAGTTTTCAGGAAAAACAGGCGGATCAAGCGGGTTTGTCCTCGTCCGACTCGTCGGTCAGCGACGCCGCTTCGTCGTCCGCATCGTTGTCGTCCACATCTTTGTCATCCACATCTTTGTCATTGTCGTCGTCCCATTCGTCGGGATCGTCGATCGCGCCGGATGCGATCCGCTGCTTCTCAACCATGCGGGCGCTAATGATGGATATCTCATAGAGGAAGATGATGGGCAGCGCCAAGCCGATCTGGCTCAGGGGATCGGGCGGCGTCAGGATCGCCGCGGCCACAAAGGCCAGCACGACGGCATAACGGCGCTTTTCCTTAAGTCCCTTTGCGGTCACCAGTCCGGCCCTCGCAAGCAAAGTCAATACGACCGGCAGTTCGAAGCTGATGCCAAAGGCGAAAATCAGCCTCATGGACAGCGCCAGATAGTCGGCAACGCGCGCCTCAAGTTCGATTTTCGCTGTATTTGCGCCGCCGGGATCGACGCCGTACTCATAGAAGAACTTCCAGGCCACCGGCATGACGACGTAGTAAACGAACGCGGCGCCCGCGAAGAACAGGAACGGGGTAGCGGCCAGGAACGGCAGGAAGGCGCGTTTCTCGTTCTTGTACAAGCCTGGCGCGACGAACATCCAGAGCTGGCTGGCAATCAGCGGAAAGGCCAGAAACAGCGCCGCGAAGAATGCAATCTTGATGTCGGTGAAGAATTTTTCCTGCAGCGCGGTAAAAATGAACCTGTGTTCGGCCAGATCGCCGTTCGCAATCCATATATTGACCAGCGGCTGGGTCAGAAAGCTGAAGAGGTTGCCCGCAAAATAGAAACATATGAAAAATACGACGATCAGGCCGACCGCCGAGTAGATCAGCCGCTGCCGCAACTCGATCAG
>DAOVHN010000792.1 GCA_030671915.1 Pseudomonadota bacterium | reverse complement strand
TCTCACCGACCCGATCAGGGGGGGGAATACCGGCGATAACACTCCGGCGGTCATCCATCTGAACATGGTCCCCGGCGACAAGCTGAAGCTCTGGGTCGTTCCCAAGGGTGGTGGAAGCGAGAACATGAGCATGGCCCGGCAGTTCGCGCCGGCTGTCGGCCGACAGGGCGTGATCGACTTCGTGGTGAACCGGGTCAGGGAATCGGGATCGGCCAGGCGCTGGTCTTCCCAGCGCGCGATGGCCTGCAGTCGCAATTCACGCTCGGGATCGGTGCTGCAACCGGCGCCCAGATACTGTACGAGCAGCAACAGCGCCGCCAGGGCCACGACCGTTCCGCGCATCGCGCGAATCTGCATACCGTCTCCTCGATTGATACCCCGACGACCGTTTCCGGCCCGGTTCCCCGGCGCAACGTGTCGCCTTGCGGTATTCATGTATGCCTGTTTGTGAGAGGTCAACTGCTTTTCCGGCTGTCCGGGCGATGATGGCGCGGCGGACGACCTACCTTTGACCCTTGCCAGACCGCTTGTTACCATTGCGTCCGGATCAGGTATGGGCGAAAGGACGCGCGATGAAGACGGCCATTCTCGGAGCCAGTGGTCTGGTAGGGCGGACGATGCTCGACTTGCTGGCCGACTGTGCCTGGGTCGACGAGGATCCCGTCCTCTTGACCTCGGTGCGATCGGCAGGGCGGGAGCTGTCCTTTCGGGGCCGTCCCCTGCCGTGCCGGCCGGTGGCGGAGGCCGAATTCGCCGGCGTCGAACTGGCCCTCTTCAGTGCCGGGGCCAGCGTCAGTCGTGAACAAGCGCCGCTGGCGGCGGCGCGGGGCACCTGGGTGATCGACAACTCCTCCGCCTGGCGTCTGGATCCGGAGGTGCCGCTGGTGGTGCCGGAAGTCAATGACCTCCGCCTCCCGGATGGCGCCCACCAGGCCGCCGCCGGGGGCATCGTCGCCAACCCGAACTGCTCGACCATCCAGATCGCGCTGGCTCTGGCGCCTCTGCAGGCGGCTTTTGGCCTGCGCGAGGTGCATGTGACGACCTTGCAGTCGGTTTCGGGCGCCGGACAGAAAGGCCTGGACGAGCTACGGGATCAGGTGGCGGGGGCGACGCGTGCGGAGGCCTTTCCGCGGCAGATCGCCGCCAATGTCATTCCCCAGATTGGCCGCTTTGCGGAGGACGGTTCCTGCGCGGAAGAGAGAAAAGTCGTGGACGAATTACGCAAGATTCACGAACTGCCGGATCTCCAGGTGACCTGCACGGTGACACGCGTGCCGGTCTGGATCGGGCATGCCGCCGCCTGTCGGGTCGTGCTCGGCAAGGCGGTCAACGTGGCCGAGGCGACGGCGGCCATGGCGGACTGGCCGGGCCTCGATGTTGCGAGTGAGCCGGCGGCCTACCTGACTCCGCTGGAGATCGCGGGCCGCAAGACGACCCACGTCGGGCGCCTGCGCCGGGATCCCGGCCGTGAGGACGCGTTGCTATTCTGGGTGGTCGCCG
>DAOVHN010000135.1 GCA_030671915.1 Pseudomonadota bacterium | reverse complement strand
GTCGCGGTGAATTCGCCGCCGACCATGTAGGATTCCAGCTTGGTCATGTTGACGCCGTTGGTCGCGAAGCCGCCCATCGCCTTGTACAGCGCCGCCGGCACGTTGCGCACCTGGAACACGAAGGAGGTGATGATCGGCCCGTCGTCCGACGGCGGGTCGGTCGGGTCCTTGGTCATGATGACGAAGCGCGTCGTGTTGTGGACCGCGTCCTCGATATCGTCGGCCAGCGTCTCCAGGCCGTAAATCTCGCCGGCAAGCCGCGAGGCGATGGCCGCCTGTGTCTTATCGCCCTGTTCGGCCACGAACCGCGCGGCGCCCGCGGTATCCGCATGGACCTGCGGTTCCAGCCCGTGTTCGCGCAGGAAATTCCGACATTGCGACAGCGCCTGTTCGTGGCTGAGCACGCGGGTCAGCCCCTCGATTGTCGCGCCCTTCACCGCGAGTAGCTTGTGGTTCACCCGCTGAAAATGCTCGCCGACGATATGCAGGCCGGAATCGGGCAGCAAATGATGGATATCCGCCACCCGGCCCGCGACCGAGTTCTCGATGGGGATCATCGCACAGCCGGCATGCCCGTCGCGCACCGCGGCAAAGGTGTCCTCGAAGGATTCGCAGGGCATGGTCACCAGATCCGGAAACTTCGCCCGGCAGGCCAGATCCGAATTGGCGCCGTAATGGCCCTGGAATGCGATAATTTTCGCCGGGTCCGTGTTGTTGCTCATGCGGGATTCATCCGTCAGCGGGGCGCCAGCATCGCTCGGGCGCGGTCAAGGTCGGCGGGAGTATCGACACCCAGCGGCACCGTGTCAACGAGCGCCACGTCGATGCGCATCCCGGCCTCCAGCGCGCGCAACTGCTCCAGCTTCTCGCGGCGTTCCAGCACGCCGGGCGGCAGGGCGACGAAACGGGCCAGCGCTTCGCGGCGATAGGCGTAGAGCCCGATATGGTGATAGAGCGGCCCGTCGCCCCAAGGCGCGGTCGCACGGGTGAAATAGAGCGCGCGGCCGATGGCCTGCCCCTCGCCCAGCCCGACCACTGCCTTGACTACATTGGGGCTGTCCCGTTCCTCGTCACGGGTGATGACGGCGGCCAGGGTCGCGATATCGACCGCGCCGTCGGCCAGCGGCGCGAGCGCGGCACGCACCGAGGCGGGATCGATGGTCGGCAGATCGCCCTGCAAATTGATCACCGCATCATGGTGGCCAGCGGGGTCGGCCTCTTCCAGCGCGCGGTGAATCCGGTCCGAACCCGATGGCAGGTCCGGATCGGTCAGCACGGCATCGCCGCCCGCCGCGCGCACGGCGTCGGCCACGACCTGTTCGGCGGCGGCCACGATAACGGGGCCGATTTCCGCCTCCATGGCGCGGCGCCAGACATGTACGATCATCGGCTCGCCGTTGATATCGGCCAGCGGCTTGTCGGGAAGCCTGGTGGCGGCGAGCCGGGCCGGGATAACTACGATGGGGTTTTCGGGTAGACTCATGGGCGCTTTCCGGGGGTGTTGGCTGCGACGAATTTTCGCTGTGTTGCGGACTATTGTTGATTTCCGGCGGCGCAAAGAATATACCGCGCTGGCCGTTGGGAGAAGGTGAAACAGGAAACATGGACCATGTCGAAAAATCCAGCCTTTAAAACATATATCGCACTGGGCCTCTTGCTGGCCATCTGGGTCGCGTTGTTTGCCCATTACGGAAGTGTGTTCCTGTATCATCCCGGCGAAATCGAGAAGGCCGCCTATCCGTTGATAGCGGTCGAAGAGGCTGCGACGGAAGAGGCCACGCCGGAGGAACAGCCCACCGAGACGGCCGCGGCCGAACCGGAGGCCCCGGTGGAAACGGTCGTGACCACCGAGCCGGAGGCACCGGCGGGCGGCGGCATCGCGGCGCTGCTGGCAGCCGCGGACGCCGAGGCTGGCGCCAAGCTTTCGAAGAAATGCGCCGCCTGTCACAGCTTCGATAAGGGCGGCAAGAAAAAGGTCGGCCCGAACCTGTGGGATATCGTCGGCAAGGCCATCGCCGGCGGCGAAGGTTACAAATATTCCGGCGCGCTGTCCGGGCTGGGCGGCGAATGGACCTACGACAATCTGGATGCCTTCCTGACCAAGCCGAAGGATTTCGCGGCGGGCACCAAGATGAGCTTCGCGGGCCTCAAGAAAGCGGAAGACCGGGCCAACCTGATCGCCTTCCTGCGCGGCCGCAGCGACGATCCGAAGCCGCTGCCCTGACGGAGCGAGCGCCGCACCGCGGAAAAAACATGACCGAGAACTGTCCCGACGCCTTCGTCGCCCTGGGCGGGCAACTGGCCGATGCCGCCGGCGAGGTGCTGATGCGCCATTTCCGCCAGCCGCTGGGCATCATCGACAAGGCGGATGAGAGTCCGGTCACCATCGCCGACCGCGATGCCGAGACCAGGATGCGCGAGATCATCGCGCGAACCTTCCCGGACCACGGGGTGGTCGGCGAGGAACACGGCCGCGACCGGGCCGACGCGGAATATGTATGGGTGCTGGATCCGGTGGACGGCACCAAGGCGTTTCTCAGCGGCGTGCCGGTATTCGGTACTTTGATCGCGCTGATGCACGGGGGCAAGCCGATATTGGGGATCATCGACCAGCCGGTGACCCACGAACGGTGGGTCGGCGCCGCCGGCCGGCCTACCGCGTTGAACGGCGCGCCGGTCCGCGTGGCTGCGCGCGGAGGTCTTGGCGACGCGGTGCTGTGGTCGACCTCGCCGCATATGTTCGACGAGGTCGAGGCCGAACGCGCCAGCTTCGCCCGCCTGAGCGAGTCCGTGAAGTTCGTGCATTACGGCGGCGAATGCTACCAGTACGCCATGCTGGCTTCCGGCCACATCGATCTGGTCGTCGAGGGCGATATGGCCCCATACGATTACTGCGCCCACGTGCCCATTATCGAAGGGGCCGGGGGCGTCATCACCGACTGGCAGGGCAAACCGCTGGGCCTGGAGTCGGGCGGCAAGGTGGTGGCCGCGGCCAGTCCGGGACTGCATGAAGCGGCGCGGCAAATTCTCGCAGCGTGAAAGAGCCGTTCAGAGTGATTGCCCGTGTCGGCATTAAAGGGCATTATATCAGGTGATTTGGGCCGTTACACGGCCTTCGGGGGAATTCTTATGGCGGAAAAAAGCCAAAGCAAACCAGGCGGGATCGAGGCCGACCGCACCTTCCTCGTCGTCGTCGACGATTCCGAGGAAATGCAGGTTGCGCTTCACTTCGCGTCGCGCCGCGCCATGCGCACCGGTGGCCGCGTCGCGCTGCTTTACGTGCAGCAGCCAGCGGAATTCCAGCACTGGATGGCAGTGGGCGAACTGATGCGCGAGGAAGCGCGTGAGGAGGCCGAGGGCCTGATGCAGAAGCTGTCGGCGGAGGTCAAGGAATGGTCGGGAAACTACCCGGTCGTCCATATGCGCGAAGGTGACATCGGGGATGAACTGGAAAAGCTTCTGGACGAGGAGGAATCGATATCGGTTCTTGTGCTGGCGGCCAGCACCGAATCGTCGGGCCCCGGCCCGCTGATCAGCCATTTGGTCGGCAAGGGCGGCGCGAGATTGCGTGTGCCGGTAACGATCGTACCCGGATCGCTGAGTGACGAGAAAATCATCGCCATTACCTGAGAGTCTTACCCGAACCGCTAAAAGGTACAATGCGTGAAGGGTTGATTTTCGACCGAACAGGGACAATCTTCTCCATCCAGACATACAAGCCTATCCGGCAGGAGATCAGTTAAGATGTTTATTCAAACAGAGCAGACGCCGAATCCGGCCACGCTGAAGTTCATACCGGGGCAGGCCGTGCTCGCGGACGGCACGGTGGATTTCCGTTCGGCCGACGAGGCCACGGGAAAATCGCCGCTGGCCGAGCGGCTGTTTCGCATCGATGACGTGTCGGGCGTGTTCCTTGGCGCCGATTTCATTTCGGTCACCAAAAATGATGCGGCCGAGTGGCCCTTGCTGAAGCCCGCGATTCTGGGCGTGATCATGGAGCACTTTACGGCCGGCAACGCGATCATGACCGAAGGTGCGTCCGGCGCGGCGGAAGAAGACTATAACGAGGAAGACGCGGAGGTGGTGTCCCAGATCAAGGAGCTTCTGGAAACCCGCGTCCGCCCCGTCGTCGCGCAGGATGGCGGCGATATCGTCTTTCACGGGTTCCAGCAGGGTGTTGTGCTGTTGCAAATGCGTGGCGCCTGTGGCAATTGCCCAAGCTCGACCATGACCCTGAAAAACGGCATAGAAAATATGTTGCGGCACTATGTTCCGGAGGTAACGGAAGTTCGCGCCGTATAGGGAGATATAAAAAAATGCGGTGCCGGCCACGGCCGGCCCGAGGGGGACAGTGCGTTGGGGATATCGCCTGATCCAGTTGAAACGTGCCGAACCACGACCCGCGCCTGGCTTGGCATGGGGGCCGGAATAGCAGGCCTCGCTCTGATGATTGCCGTCGAAATGTCGGCGGAACTGGCGGCGGCCGTCCCGGTCGTTCGCTATGAGCCACCGGCGCCGGCAAGCCATATTGCGATCGCCGCCAGCCCGGAGATCGCCTTCATCGTTACGCCAACCGTCGCGGTGCTGGAAAAAGCCTTCCGCGATTCGGGCTACAGCCTGGATCTGGTTCGCAAGTTCAATAAACCGGTGCCGAGGCTACGTCTGGCAACGCTGCCCAACGGTCTGGCGGATATCCGGAACGCGAACCGGCGTAAGGCCGTGTTCCTGGCGCTGGTTCTGCCACTTATTCTGGAAGCGAACGCCCATATCGCGGTGGAACGCAAACGCCTGCTCTATGTTTCAGCCATGATCAAATCGGGCCTACCATTGCCGCCGAGTCTGCAGTCCTGGCTCAGCCGGCTGGCCAAGCGTTACAAGACCGAACCGGATCGCCTGGATATTCTGCTCAAGCGGGTGGATGTCCTGCCGGTATCGCTGGCCCTGGCCCAGGCGGCCATCGAAAGTGGCTGGGGCACTTCGCGATTCGCGACGCAGGGGAATGCGATTTTCGGGCAATGGACGACGGCCGGCGGCAAGGGCCTGGTGCCGGCGGAGCGCACGGAAGGCATGACCCACAAGGTGCGGGCCTTCGACCGCCTGTCGGAATCCGTAACCGCCTATATCCTGAACCTCAATACCCACCGGGCCTACCGCGGGCTGCGGGCGTTGCGCCAGGAGGCGCGGAGGAATGGGGTGCGGCCGGACGGCATTACGCTGGCGGCTGGGCTGGAGCCGTACTCCGAAAGAGGCGAGGAATATGTCGAACTGCTGCGCAGCATGATCCGGGTCAACCGGCTGGCACCGCTCGACGGCGCCATTCTCAGCGACGAGATTATAGGCTTCGAATCAGGTGCCTGAAACCAAGGGTCGTTACCCGGCCGAATAGAACTGCATGCCCCACCAGCGGATCCGCTTGCCGCCGGTCGGGATCGTGCAATTGACGCGCCAGGGGCCGATTGGAAAAGCCTCGCTGAAACGTAACTCGTACCGCCGTCCTTCCAGCGCGGCCACGGAAATCTCTATGAAATCCTCGCTCGCGCTGGAATGAAAACAGTGCAGATTGCGGGTGCGCCCCACGGTCTTGTCGACGGTAAATCCGATGACCGGCGGGGCGGCGCCCTCGATATAGGGGTCGGCCGGGGTGACATCGCGCAACGGCAGGCCCAGCGTATTGATGCGCTTGGAGAATTCGGATTCGGTTCCGTATTTCCCGTTGATCGAAAAGCGCGGCAACATGTGGCGATCCGACGCTTCGGTAACAGTCCCCGAATGCTGGCCGAAGGCAGCCTCGAACCCGGCCGCGGCGATGACATCGCGGGCCGCGAAGGTCATTTCGCCATGCGGATAGGAAAACAGCACCGGGGGCGCGCCCAGCTCTTCTTCGATGCGCCTGACCGATCGCTCGATATCGGCCCGGACCTCTTCGGGCGACAGATCAACCAGGTGGGCATGGGCGGCCCCGTGCGCGCCAATGGTCACGCCCGCGTCCCTGAGTTCGCGAATCTGGTCCCAGGTCATGAAACCGGGGCCGCCTTCGTCGATGGCGTCGGTCGATACGAACAGGGTGAAGGGCAGGCCCGCCCTCTTCAGGCGCGGCCAGGCCACGTCGTAGGCCGAGCGGTAGGCGTCGTCTATGGTGATCGCGACAGACCGGTTGGGCAATGTCTGGCCGCTGAACAGGGCGGTGATAATGTCCTGTGCCGGAATAACGTTGTACCGGCCGCCGGCAAGGGTTTCGACATGTGCGCTGAACTGACTGGCGGCGACGCTGGTTTCCGGATAGCGGCCTTCGCCGAAGCGCTGATAGTTGAGCACGACCGCCGACTGCCCGGCTCCGCTTTGCGCCAGTCCGTCGCGCGGGGAAATCAGGCTGAAGGCCGCCGCCAATAGAACCAGGGCAAGGATCGGTGTTTTCGGTATCGTCAACGCAACCCCCGTTTTACAGTTGTTCATTTCGCGCTATAGTACTGCATTCCCCACCAGCGAAACCGCTTGCCGCCCGTCGGCATGGTACAATTGATGCGCCAGGATCCCGTCAGGTGTGAACCGTTCAGCGCGGCTTCATAGCGCCGCTCGCCAATCTCCTTGAGATCCAGCTGACCCTGGCTGGAATGGAAGCAATGGAACCCTCGGATGCGGCCCGCCGCCAAGTCTATGGTGAAGGCGAATTTCGTCGGCGTGCCGCCGTTTACCATGGGATCCGCGGGGGTGACATCGGTAAGCGGCAGGGCCAGAGTATTCACGCGCATAATGAACTCTTTTTTCTTTGCATAACTGCCGACCATCGGAAATCGAGGAAGCTGCATGTTGTCCGTCAGGGAGTTGATCACGCCGGAGTGATAGCCGAAGGCCGCCTTGAACCCCAGTTGGGAAAGCATTTCGCTCGCAGCGGTGCTCATTT
>DAOVHN010000382.1 GCA_030671915.1 Pseudomonadota bacterium | reverse complement strand
CTCGCTGCCATACCGCCGCCGCAGCCCATAATCGCCTAAGTAATGCACCAAAACCGCAACCATATGCCCAAGTTAAAGCAAAACCGCACCGGCGTTAGCCGGAAGCGGAAAGCAAATGTCCGCTTCTAACAATAGCAGACACTCAGAACACCCCAAGATCAGAGTTTTTCAACAGCCTCTGCTATTATCCGGCCGTTCAGCCAGCGGCGGCGGGCAACATGAGAACGGCCCGAAGCCCGCCGGCCGGTGATTCGTTCAGCTCCAACTCACCCCCGTACAGCGCCGCGATATCGGAAACGATCGCCAGTCCAAGGCCGCTGCCCGGTGACGATTCGTCCAGCCGTTTACCCCGCCCCACGGCCTCTTCGCGCTGCACCGGCGTAAGGCCCGGGCCGTCATCGTCGATGGTGATCGTCAGGCGGTCCGCATCGGTGGCGACCGACAGCCTGACGGCGGTCGCGGCCCATTTGCAGGCATTGTCCATCAGATTGCCCAGCATTTCCTCCAGATCCTGCTGCTCGCCCCTGAATGCCGCTGTCCCGACCCCGCCGGCGACGTCGATCGTCAACGCCTTGTCGGCATGAATACGCAGCAGGGTTCGCCGCAGGTCGTCGAGCACCGGCGGTACCGCCGTACGGGCGCCTAGCACCGTGCCCGTCGCTGCCGCGCGCGCGCGCGCCAGGTAATGATCGATCCAGCGGTGCATGGCCTCCACCTGCCGATCTATCGCGTCCGTGCGCGGCCCGCCCTTGCGCGACACTTCGTTGGTCAGCACCGCCAGCGGGGTTTTCAGCGCATGGGCAAGGTTTCCGACATGGGTTCGCGCGCGGTCCAGTACATCGGCGTTATGTTCCAGCAGCGCGTCCAGCTCCTTGACCAGTGGCTGGACCTCGGTGGGCCATTCGCCTTCCAGATGTTCGGCCCGGCCCTCGCGGATATTGTTCAGGGCGGCGCGGATGCGGCGCAGCGGCTGAAGCCCCACCCGCACCTGTATGGCGACCGCGACTCCCAGCCCCAGCCCCAGCACCCCCAGCGACCAGACGAGCGCCAGATTGAACGGGCGCAGTTCAGCCTTCAGTTCCGAAACCCGCGCGGCGACGGCGAAGCGAACCGGTGGCGAGTGAACGGGCAGGTCGGGCAGCGTCACGTCGATAAAGCGGATCCGCAGCAGTTCGCCGTCCGGCCCCTCCAGTTCCTCGGTCTGCATCACGCCTACCTCGTCGGGCGGTGGCGGGACCAGGGCCTTGTCCCACAGCGACCGCGACCGGACCTGTGGCGCCCCCCGCGGGTCCGACACCTGCCAATACCAGCCGGAATAGGGGATGTCGAAACGCGGGTCCGGCAATGTCCGGGATATCACCAGCCGTTTGGATATGTCGACTGTGGTCACCGCGATCAGCGAATCGACGTGGACGCTTAGCCGCGCATCGAAATTGCGCTCCACCGAATCGCGAAACAGCGCCGATATGACAATACCCCCGATCGCCAGGGCCGCGACGATCCACAGGGCCGCGCCGGCGACCAGCCGGAACGCCAGCGAGCGGGATCTACTCGCCATCCCCCGGCTCCGCCATCCGGTAACCCAGCCCGCGGACGGTCTCTATGACATCGGCGCCCAACTTGCGTCGCAGCCGCCCGATGAAGACCTCGATGGTGTTGGAATCGAGGTCGAAATCCTGATCGTAGAGATGCTCCGTCAGTTCTGTACGGGACATTACCTTGCCCAGATTATGGGCCATATAGGCCAGCAGCCGGTATTCCTGCCCGGTCAATTTCACCGGATTGCCGTCCACGGTGACGCGGCTGGCGCGGGTGTCGATGCTGAGCGGGCCGCATTCGATGACCGGCGAGGCATGCCCGCCGGTCCGGCGGATTACCGCGCGCAGCCGCGCCAGCAACTCCTCCACCCGGAAGGGTTTCGCGAGATAGTCGTCGGCGCCGGCATCGAAGCCGGCGACCTTGTCGCTCCAGCGGTCGCGCGCCGTCAATATCACCACCGGCATGACGCGCCCGTTGTCGCGCCAGCGCTCCAGCACCGTCATTCCGTCCACATTAGGCAGGCCCAGATCCAGCACCACCGCGTCATAGGGTTCGGTATCGCCCAGGAATTGCGCTTCCTCGCCGTCGCCGGTCAGGTCGACGGCATAGCCGGCGTCGCGCAGCGCATCGACCAGCTGCTCAGATAAATCCGGATCGTCTTCGACCACCAGCAGGCGCATTATACCAATACTCGTTGATAATGACTCATTTGACCGGTTTCCCTTGTTCGCTCGTCAGGCGCGGTTTGCACCGTGGCGCGGGCGCCACAAGCGGGCCGCAACGCCGCGAGCGGGCAAGGGAAACCGGCCTCCGGTGGAACTTTGCGGCCCGCCGGGTGCGTTGCGGCCCTTGCCCGATGCGGGTGCATCGCGCCGCAGGCCGCGCCTGCTCGGCGAGCCGCAAAGTTCCATCAAATGGGTCATTATCAACGAGCATTGGTATTAGCGCTGTCCCTTGATTTCCATTATTTTACCGGTTTCGGCGTTTACGGTCACCGAAGTGACGTCGCCCTTCTGGCCGCGGACCTTGATGCGGTAGAGCCAGGGCGACCCATCATTGTCGACCTGAACGTCCAGAACCTTGCCCGGAACCTTCTTGCCCACGACATTCAGTATTTCGCTTAATGGTTTGATTTTCCCGGATTCCGTGGCCGCGCGAACCTGTTCCGGGTTGGCGTCCGCCATCACGGTCGATTCGCCGGGCAGGCCCGTCAGCCCGGTCAGCGTAAGGAAAATAACAAGTATTCGCATGGCCCAGAGGTAAGCCCGCGACCCTGAACGTCGGATGAACGTCGTATTCAGGATCGGTTCAGCGCGCTTCTGCAATGCTGCGATCCATCGACCCACCCAGTCACCAGTGATGGAGGAAATCATGCTGACACGTACCTCGACTATCCGATCGAAATTGGCCGTTTGCGCGGCTACGGTCGCGCTGGTGGCCGGCATACTGGCGGCTCCCGCGGCAGCGGAGACCAAGCATAAGCGCTGGCTGCCGAACCAGAATCCGGCGGCCCGCCCCGGCAATGTCGAACAGGGAGGCCGGCAGGTCAACCACCGTTACGACGGGTATGACCGCGGGACGCCGCCAGTATGGCAGACCCAGCCCGGAGAGCATGGCCGTAAACATAAAAAACAGGCGCGCAACAATCGGCAGTACCCGCAGAGTCACGGCGATCGCGACCGCCGTCAGGACGGCCGGCACAATCCGCCGCCGCCGCGGCATGTGGACCGCGACCATCGCCATAACGACGGCCGGCGGCACAAGCGCAAGGGCGACCATTACGATTACAGCTATGGCGGTGGGCATGACCACGGTCGCCGCCAGCACCGTCGCGATTATCGCCGGTATTCTTACAGCTATTCCTTCTACTACACGCAGCCCTATCCCCGCGTGATCTATTACCCGGTGCCCTACCACACGCACGGCTATGGCGAGACGCACGATTATTACGATCAGGGAAGCCAGGCCGCAACTTGCAGCGGCGGTTACAGCGACGGCGGTCGCTATGTGATGGGAGGATCTCGCGAACCCGGCGGCACCAT
>DAOVHN010000371.1 GCA_030671915.1 Pseudomonadota bacterium | reverse complement strand
GGCTGGGTATTTCCGATCGATTACGCCAGCGTGACGGTCCGCTTGCCCGAGGGCGCGTCGGTGGTCCGCAAGGCCGCCTATACAGGGCCCCAGGGCGCCAAGGGGACGGCGTGGTCCTACGGGACCGACGGCAACGGCAATCCGATGTTCGCGACCACGTCGCGGCTCCGCGCCAATGAGGGGTTGACCGTCGCAGTCGCCTTCCCCAAGGGGTTCGTGGCGATGCCGTCGACATCCGACGAGTTGCTCTGGCGCCTGCGGGCCTATGCCGGCTACGTGACCGCGGGTTTAATCTGGCTTTTCATCCTCGGCGTCTATTTCCTCGTCTGGCGCCGCGTCGGGCGCGACCCGGAAAAGGGCACGATCGTGCCGCGATGGCGCCCGCCGGTGGGTATTTCGCCGGCCGCGGCCCGCTTCGTCACCGAGATGGGTTTCGACAGCAAGGCGATCGGCGCCGCCATCGTCAGCCTCGCCGTCAAGGGCAAGCTCATCATCGAGGACGACGGCGACGACGAATACCAGCTTCGGCGCAACGACAAGGGCTTCGGCGTGAAGCTGTCGCCCGGCGAGAAGGCGATGGAGCGCGCGCTCTTCATGTGGGGCGACAGCGCCTCGATCCGCGATGGCAACCACGCACGCTTGAAACCAGCCGTGGACGCCCTCAAGAGTGCCCTGTCGGCCGATTTCGAAGGCGCCCATTTCAGGCGTAACAGGGGCTGGTTCGCAATGGGCGTGGCACTCAGCTTCGTGTCGCTGATTTTCATGGGCCCCGCCATGGCCATGCCACCCGTGCAGAAGGTGCCGATTCCGTTATTCGTCGTCATCGGCGGGCTGGTGCTGCTCAACTGGCTGTTCTTCGTGTTGCTCAAGGCGCCGACACGGCAAGGCCGCGCGATCATGGACGAGATCGAGGGCTTTAAAATGTATCTGGCGACCGCCGAGCAGGGCCGCCTCAACATGCTGCACCCGCCGGAACGCACGCCGGAACTGTTCGAGAAATACCTGCCCTACGCCATGGCGCTGGATGTGGAGAACGAATGGGGCGAACAGTTCACGGATGTATTCGCGGCCGCATCGGCCGGCGGCGACCAGGGCGGCTATCATCCGCGCTGGTATCACGGCCGGCATGGCTACGATCGCTGGTCGTCCCCCGGCCGCTTCGCCAGCAGCCTCGGCTCCTCGATCGGCAGCTCCATATCGTCGGCCGCAACCCCGCCCAGCTCTTCCTCCTCGGGCTCCGGTGGCGGCGGATCCTCGGGCGGCGGCGGCGGTGGAGGCGGCGGCGGCGGCTGGTAGGGGCGCTCCTGGCGATGAATCTCGAACTGGCCTGGTCGGACCGGTTCTCGACTCTGCTGAAACGCGCCATCCCCGACCCGACGGATTACGAGTGGTACGCCCGCGGCAGCGACGAGACATTCAGCAACGGCCTCGTCGGCATGACCACCGCCCTGGGCGCGGCAATCGCCGGTGTCTTCGAAACGGATGACGGGCGGCCGGAATAGAGTCTATTGAGCGCGGCTGACGCCATCGAGCAGCATGAACGTGAAACCCGTCTCGCCCGGCGTCCGGTAGGCCCCCTGCGCGTTGAGGATCTTCGCGGCGACAGCCGTCATTTCCCAGCCGTCCACCTCGGCCGCCGGCCATAAGGGGACCGTGAGATTGGCGAAATCCTCGGTCTCTCCATATGTTCTTACGGTTAGCAGGTCACGGAAAATATTCGAATTCAGACTGCTGTTCGCCCACGACCACATCCATGTGTCGCTCACTGTCGATATCGAACCGACGAACTGAATTCGTGCGATCAATGCGGGAATGCCCGCATTGCTGAACACGATCTCGCTTTTTTCCTGGTCCCAGTCCCAACGCTCGTGCTCCGAAAATCCGTACTGTTCCTTCAGATGATCCTGCTTTGCCTGCAATTCTGGAATAGCGTCGGAGAGAAGGGGCTGCCACGACGCGGACCGCGCTTCCATCAATGGCGCAACGCTACTCCCCTTGGACTGGTCGTAGCAATAGTGACAAAACACTCTCACATTCGAGGTTTGTTTGTTCGCCTCATTCCACTCGCCTTGCTGCTGGAACGCTTGCTCACAAGCGCTGCACCAGGCGTCCGGGTATGGATCGTCGTTGGAGGGATAGTTGCAATACCACCGTTGCCGAGGGTCGCTCGCCAGATGGCTGCACACGTAGGTGCAGTTGGCCTCGCCGTGGGTCGGGCATTTTATCCTGACTTCGGAATCCGGCATACGTTCTCCTGCTTCTGTATGAGCATAATATGCATGAGCCGTTTCCAGTTGGTTAAACGCTGGCGCCGCGCATGAAAAATGCTCCTGCCTGGATTCGTGGGCCATGAAGCCCAGCCCCCCTTGCGTTTCGCCGCCCTTTGCCCCATATCCAGCGCATGCCGCGCCCTCAGCACCGGGCGCGATTTGTATGTTGGAGAGTTAACTCAACCATGGCCACGCAGAACGACGTCGTCGCGCGCCGCCGGACATTCGCGATCATTGCGCATCCGGATGCGGGCAAGACGACGCTGACGGAAAAGCTGCTGTTGTTCGGCGGCGCGATTCAGTTGGCCGGCGCGGTCAAGGCGCGCGGCGAGCAGCGGCGCGCCCGTTCCGATTGGATGAAGGTGGAGCGCGAACGCGGCATTTCGGTCGCCTCGTCGGTCATGACCTACGAATATCAGGGCTGTACCTTCAACCTCCTGGACACGCCGGGCCATGAGGATTTCTCGGAGGATACCTACCGCACGCTGACCGCCGTCGATTCCGCCATCATGGTGATCGACGCGGCCAAGGGCATCGAGGCGCAGACCCGCAAGCTGTTCGAGGTGTGCCGCCTGCGCGACATGCCGATCATCACCTTCGTCAACAAGCTGGACCGCGAAAGCCGCGACCCGTTCGAGCTGATCGACGAGGTCGAGCAGACGCTGGCGCTGGACGTGACCCCGGGTAGCTGGCCGATCGGCATGGGCCGCAATTTCCTGGGCAGCTACGACCTGTTGCATGACCGGTTGGCGCTGCTGTCGCGCGCCAAGGAGGGGCGCCCGACGGAGACCGAGCGCTGCGAGGGCCTCGACGACCCGAAGCTCGACGAGCTGTTGCCCGATTACGCCGTGGCGCAGTTGCGCGAAGAGGTCGAAATGACACGCGGCCTGATGCCGGAATTCGACATGCAGGCCTACCGCGAGGGCAACATGACGCCGATCTTCTTCGGCAGCGCGATCAATAATTTCGGCGTCGGCGAGCTGTTGCAGGGGCTGGTCGACATGGCCCCGCCGCCGCAGCCGCAGCCGGCGGCGGAACGGACCATCGACCCCCGGGAAGACAAGGTCGCCGGTTTCATCTTCAAGATCCAGGCGAACATGGACCCCAAGCATCGCGATCGCATCGCCTTCATGCGGCTGGCGTCGGGCCATTTCAAGCGCGGCATGAAGCTGAAACATGTGCGCAGCGGCAAGATGATCGCGATGAGCGCGCCGGTGCTGTTCCTGGCGCGCGACCGCGAGCTGGCCGAGGAAGCCCATGCCGGCGATATCGTCGGGCTGCCGAATCACGGCAATCTGCGGATAGGCGATGCATTAACCGAGGGCGAGGAGATCCATTTCACCGGCATCCCCGCCTTTGC
>DAOVHN010000421.1 GCA_030671915.1 Pseudomonadota bacterium | reverse complement strand
GTTCCGGCAGAAGTTCCGCCCAGCCATGCCGGTCCGTCGGAAAATCACCGCCGCCTGAAATCATGGGTAAAGCCGACATTCGCCAGATAACCTCCAGAGTCGCGCCAAGCTAGCAGATCGACGCCACCGCCGGCACGCTCATTTAGCCGCAGCGGTTATCTCCCCGGACCTTCCATGCATGCGCCGGAACGGACGAAATACCCGTTCACCTTCGCCCCGGAATGGCATAAGCTCCAGAATGGTTTCTCACATTGCGGGCAGTGCGTTTTCTGGACCGGGAGTCGGAAATGGACGCTGAAAAACTGGGCAAATCGCGGTTTCTGAATGTTTTTTTCAAACCCAGCGGCGCGGTAATGGAAAGCCGGTTGCGGCACTGGCTCTTCGATCCGGAGAAAACGCTGCGGGGGGCCGGCGTCGAACCCGGGCAGACTGTTCTCGAAGTGGGTTGCGGCACCGGTTTTTTCACGTTGCCCGCCGCCGAAATGATCGGGGAGGCCGGACGGCTCATCGCCATGGACCCGTTATCGGGTTTCGTCGACAGGGTTACGCAGAAAGTACGGGATGCGGGCCTGAAGAATGTCGAGGTGGTAAGGCGTGATGCCTTGAACACGGGGCTGGAAGCCGCGAGTATCGATCTGGTTTTGTTGTTTGGTGTCGTTCCCTACCCTACCTTGCCGCTGGACCGGCTTTTACCGGAAATGCACAGGGTTCTGAAGGCGGACGGCAACTTGGCGGTGTGGCTGTTCCCGATTTCCTTCGGCGTGCCGACAGCCATCCTTCGATCCGGCCTGTTCACCGGGCTGGGCAAGAAAAACGGCGTTTACAGATACAGGCGATCCGGGGGCTCCGCGGGCTTCACGCAGTAGCAATTTCGGGGGCAGTATGCCTATTTAATCGGTTTTCACTGTAATAACAAATAGTTAGGTTTTTTGTGAGATCGCGGCCAAACCCCGAGAGCCGCGCGTGGCCACGGGCGCTATCCTGCCTGCTGTACAGGCGTGTACTCCCCGGGGCCGCCCAAGGCCACCGGACGCACATCGCGGATGTGCGCCCCGATCCCGTGGCCATCCCCTTGGGCGGCGTCGAGTGGCCGACGTTGTTGGCCATCCCGCCGCCCGGCGTCGAGTGGCTGACAACGCCTGTCAGGCAATTCTTGCCGGGCGCGGCGTTATCGATCCAGACCAACGCCCCGGAAACGTGACCGGACGGTCAGAAGGGCGCCGATGTCGAGGAAAGGCCTGGGCGGAATCCAGGCGCCGGGCGCCGAGGCCAGACAATCGTCGATCAGGGACGAATGACCGCCGCTGGCATAGTCCGCGAGCGCCGTGCCGAAGGCCGTGCCCCGGCTGACGCCGGAACCGTTATAGCCGCCCGCGAGATAAATGTTGTCCCCCTTGCGGCCGAAAAAATTGGTGCTGTTGCGGCTGATCCCCTCGACACCGGACCAGGCATATTCGAACGGGACATGCGCCAATTGCGGAAAGCGCCTCTCGAACCCGGCCCGATGGATGGATTGCCGGTCCGCCAGCTGCCTGTCGGACAGCAGGGCGGCGCCGTTATATTCCGCCGTGTTGCGCAGGCACAACCGCCGGTCCGCCGTCAGGCGCACCGTCGCGCCGCCGCTGTGCAGCGAGAGAATGCCCCATTCCTTCTCGCTTCCGAGACCGGCAAGCTCTTCATCGTTCAAGACCCGCGTGAAACTTCCCGACAAGGTGCTGGCGGTCAGATAGCGGCGCAGAAAACCGAGTTTCACCGCCTCGTGGTTGGTCGCCAGGATAAGGTTGTCGGCCCGTACTTCGCCCTTCGGGAGCTTGAGGGTCAGCGGCGCGCCCTTTTCGATCGCGAGCACCGGGCTGAGTTCATGGAGCCTGACATTGGCGGGCAGGCTGTCCGCCAGTCCGCGCACCAGGGCCGCCGGTTGCAGGAGCGCGCCCTCATGGACGTGAACGCCGGTCCGGTAATGGGCGGTACCCAGGCGCGCGCTCAGAGTCTGTGCATCGAGTGGCGTATGGGCGATCTCCATCGCCTCGAGATAGCGCAGGAAATGGCTGCATTCCCGAATGGCCGCCCGGTCGGCGGCGGCATGGAGGAAACCGTCCTCCCGCCATTGACAGTCAAATGCAGGCTTGGCGACCTGCTCGCGCAACAGATCCAGACCGGCCTGGTTGATGCGGTTGACCCGGCGCCAGGACTCGATCCGGTCCGCGTTGAGGCCGCCGGCGAAATGACTGACGGCGACGGCAAAGCCGGAATTGCGCCCCGATGCGCCCTGGCAAAGCAACCGCGCGTCCAGCAGCAGGATTTCCCGGTCGGGATGCAGCTCGGCCAGCCGGCGGGCGCTGGCGAGACCGGTCACCCCAGCCCCGATCACCGCCCAGGCGACCCTGCGATCTCCATTTAAAGGCCGGCTCGCCTGCCGTTCCGGCAGAAGTTCCGCCCAGCCATGCCGGTCGGTCGGAAAATCACCGCTGCCTGAGGTCATGGATAAAGCCGACATTCGCCAGATAACCTCCAGATTCGCGTCAAGCTACCAGATCGACGCCACCGCCGGCACAGTCATTTGGCCGCAGTATCCACTGCCGAATCCGGATACCCGGGGAGTCGCCGTCCCCGGAATTCCGCTCCCTTAACCCGCGCCGCGCAAACTCGGCAACCCGATCCCGGATGCCGCAAACCCGCCATCGACATTTATCACCGCGCCATTGATGTAGCTGGCCTTGTCGCTGCTCAGGAAAAAGATGGCTTCCGCCAGTTCCTGTTCCGACCCATACCGGTTGAGCGGAATACTGTCATGGTAATCGGCACGAATGTCCGGTGTCTGAACCTTTCTTGACATGGCGGTGTCGACCGGGCCGGGCGAGACGGCGTTGACCCGTATGCCTTGCGTCCCGAGTTCCGCCGCCAGTTGTTTGGTCAGGTGCATCAGGGCGGCTTTGCTTGTTCCATAGGCAACGCGTAGCGTCGATGCCCTGACACCTGAAATCGATGTAATGTTGACGATGCTGCCACCACCTTTCGCCAGCATCGTCGGCACACAGGCTTGCGTGCAGATGAAGGGGCCCGAGAGGTTCACCGCCATCACTTCCGACCAGTCGTTGAAACTGGTGTCCATCACGGATTTAAAGACTGCGATGCCTGCGTTGTTCACCAGCGTATCGATGCGGCCAAATCCGGCGACAGCCTTTTCGACCGCCGCGGCGACCTGATCCGGGTCCGATACGTCACAGTGTACGGAAATTGTGTTGTCGGGATCGTTCAGCCCCCGGCGTGCCCGATCCTGATT
>DAOVHN010000583.1 GCA_030671915.1 Pseudomonadota bacterium | reverse complement strand
GCGGATTTCATGATCTCGGTGACCCAGCGTGTTCGCAACCAGTCGCGGGAGCTGGTTTCACTGCAAACCTACGGGTTAATCCGTCGTTTCGGAAAACCGGCCACGCTCGGATTCTACCTCCTCCATGAGGGGTTGCTCGGCGTCTTCGACGATACCCTGACCGAGGTGGACTACGACGACCTTGAAGAAGCACCAGTTCGCCTGCAGGCCGAAGGGGGCTGGCTCGGCATTACGGACAAATACTGGCTGGCCGCCATCGTTCCCGATCAGGACCAGGCGTTCGACACTAATTTCAAGATGGGCGTGCAGGACGGCGTGAATATCTATCAGGCCGACTATCTGGGACCGCCGGCCCAGACCCAGCCCGGCGGCATAAGCGAAATTTCGGCCCGGCTCTTCGTCGGCGCCAAGGAACTTTCCCTGCTGGACCGCTATGCCGACGAGGAAAATGTGCCGAATTTCGACCTGGCGGTGGATTTCGGCTGGTTCTACTTCCTGACCAAGCCGATGTTCATAACGCTGGATGTCGTTAACGGCTGGTGGGGCAATTTCGGCCTGGCGATTCTGACCCTGACGCTGATCATCAAGGCGCTGCTGTTTCCGATCGCCAACAAATCATACAAGTCGATGAGCAAGATGAAGCTTCTCGCGCCCAAGATGAAGGAGCTGAAGGAGCGTTACGGCGACGACCGGATGCGGCTCAACCAGGAGACCATGGAGCTGTACAAGCGCGAGAAGGTGAACCCGGCGGCCGGCTGCCTGCCGATCATCCCGCAGATGATCATCTTCTTTTCGCTCTACAAGGTGCTGTTCGTCAGCATCGAGATGCGCCACGCGCCGTTCTTCGGCTGGATCGTCGACCTGTCGGCCCCGGACCCGCTGGGCGTGCTGACCCTGTTCGGGCTGATCGACTGGCAGGTGCCGGCCTTCCTGACGATGTTCAATATCGGCATCTGGCCGATCCTGATGGGCCTGTCGATGTATGCGATGCAGAAGCTGAACCCGCCGCCGCCCGACCCGATGCAGGCGCGGATCATGGGCATGCTGCCGATTGTCTTTACCTTCTTCCTGGCGACCTTCCCGGCGGGGCTGGTGCTCTACTGGACCTGGAACAACCTGCTTTCCATCGCGCAGCAATGGACCATCATGAAGCGGATGGAAAAGCAAATGCAGCAGCAGAAACAGCATCACCAACTGCCCCGCCCGGACCCGAAGAAGAAGGGGACGGCAGACGACCCAGACCAGGACGACCAGAAAAAAGAGGATAAGCAGCCGCGTCGCCGGAAGAAGAAGGGGAAGGCAAATGACCCGGACAAAGACCGCTCCGGATAGCGCGCGAGCGCCGAGCGAAGAGGCGCTGGAAGCGGGCCGTCTGCTGTTCGCCAGGGAATGCACTTTCGTCATGGGCGTGGCACGGATCGACGACCTGCCCGCCGACGACCTGCCCGAAATCGCCTTCGCCGGCCGCTCCAATGTCGGCAAATCCAGCCTGATCAACGCGCTGACCGGCCGCAAGACGCTGGCGCGGACCAGCAACACGCCGGGCCGCACACAGCAGCTCAATTTCTTCAATCTCGGCGGCCGGCTGACGATCGTCGACCTGCCGGGCTATGGCTACGCCAAGGCGCCGAAGGGCGAGGTCGACCGCTGGAACCGGCTGATCCGGAAGTACCTGAAGGGCCGGGTGGGCTTGCGCCGGCTTTGCGTGCTGATCGACGCGCGCCACGGATTGAAGATGTCCGACCGGCAGGTCATGGATTTGCTGGCCGAGGCGGCCGTGGCCTACCAGATCGTGCTGACCAAGACCGACAAGGTGAAGGCCGCCGATCTGGTGAAGCGCCGCGCGGAAATTGCCGCGGAAATAGCCAAGCGCGCCGCCGCCAGCCCGGTGATCATGGAGACCAGCGCGGTGAAGGGGCGCGGCATTCCCGAACTGCGCGCCGCCCTCACGGAACTGGCGAGCAGCGAATCTATCGGCTAAAAGGGTCGAGCGAATATAGCGACGCACGGAACCGGGACGATGAGCGACAAGGCGAAACGGCAAAAAGACTGGCTGGAAAAAGCGGGGATCCTGACGGAGGCCTTGCCCTTCATGCGCCGCTATTCGGGCAAGACCGTGGTGATCAAGTATGGCGGCCATGCCATGGGCGACGATCACCTGGCGTCGGATTTCGCCCATGACGTGACGCTGCTGAAGCAGGTCGGCATAGACCCGGTCGTCGTGCATGGCGGCGGGCCGCAGATCGGCCGGATGCTGGAGCGGCTGGCCATCAAGAGCGAGTTCGTCGACGGGCTGCGCGTTACAGACGGGGCGACCGTCGAGGTCGT
>DAOVHN010000237.1 GCA_030671915.1 Pseudomonadota bacterium | reverse complement strand
TGGTGCAGGAGATTACGGGGGGGGAGCGTAGCGGGCAAGTATTTGCCGGTATGACTTGCGACCTCTACCGTTTCAAAGGATCATGGCCAAGCGATAACCGAACGGGGCAGGCTGCATGGGCGCGGACAGGACTCTGATCGAAAAGAGCGCGATGGGGATCGTCGGCCTTCTCAAACGCGGCGAGGTCTCGCCGCTGGATCTCATCGATACGCTGGAACAGAGGATTGCCGAGGTTGACCCTGCGATCAACGCCCTGCCGACGCTGTGCCTTGACCGGGCGCGCGACCATGCGCGGCGGTTGATGGAACGCAAGCCCGAAGAGCGCGGCATGCTGGCCGGCCTGCCGGTGCCGATCAAGGATCTGGTGCCGGTGGCGGGGGTGCGCACCACCTTCGGTTCGCCAATCTTCGCGGACAATGTTCCGGCGGAATCCGAGAGCATCGTGCGGCGGCTGGAAGCGAACGGCGGCATCGTCTACGCCAAATCCAACACCCCGGAATTCGGCGCCGGCGGCCACACCTTCAACGAGGTCTTCGGCACCACCGTCAATCCCTGGAACCGGGAACGTTCGGCCGGCGGTTCGTCGGGCGGGGCGGCGGCGGCGTTGGCCACGGGCTGCGCCTGGATCGCCCATGGCTCCGACATGGCGGGGTCGCTGCGCACCCCGGCGAGCTTCTGTGGCGTCGTCGGCCTGCGGCCCAGCCCTGGCCGTGTGCCCTCGGGCCCCGACAGCAACCCCTACGGCATGCTGGCGGTGGAAGGGCCGATGGCCCGCAACGTCACCGACGCCGCGCTGGGCCTGGACGCCATGACCGGCCGCGACCATAGCGTGCCCATTGCCAGCGCCGACAGCGGGGGCATGTTCCTGGAGGCCGCGCGGAGCCCGCGCAAACCCGTCCGCATTGCCTTCAGCGCGGACCTGGGACTGACGCCGGTCGACCCGGCGGTGGAGGCGGCATTCCACGACGCCATCGGCCGGCTGGAGGGCGCAGGGCTGCCGATGGTCGAGGCCTGCCCGGATTTCACCGGCGCGCATCAGGCCTTCCAGGTACTGCGCGCGGTGGCCTTCGCCATAGCAACCGGACCGCTGCTGGAGGCACATCGCGACCTGCTGAAGCCCGAGATCGTCTGGAACGTTGAAAAGGGTCTGGCGCTGGACGGCCGCGCCATCATCGAGGCGGAACGCGAGCGGGTGCGCCTGTTCCAAGCCGTGTGCGAATTCCTGGAAACCAACGACGTCATCGTCTGCCCCGGCGCCATCGTGCCGCCCTTCCCCAGGGGCGAGCGCTATGTCGGCGAATGCAACGGCCGCAAGTTCGAGACCTATATCGACTGGCTGGCCATCACCTATGGCTTTACCCTGGTCTCGTTGCCGGTGATCTGCATCCCTTGCGGCACCACCGTGGACGGCCTGCCTGCCGGCCTCCAGATCGCCGGCCGCCCCGGCGGCGAGGCGGAACTGATCTCCATCGCCCGCACAATCGAAGACGCCCTGGGCGACTGGCGCCCGCGAGACCCGCCGGAATTCGTTGTGGCATGATGTGCCGTCCCGGCGATGGGGCGAATGGGGTCAATAACTGTCTTGGCAGTCAAGCTGATTTTGCCACCCCGCGCCCGGGAGAAGCCTCAGCCGCCCTTGTTCAGCCAGCCCGACACGTGCGAGTGGCAGGCGACGCAGCCCGCCTTGTCGATGTTGTGGGTGTGGTCGCCGCCGCTGTTGTCCCGGCGATGGTGATTGGTGCGGGTATGGCAGGAATTACAGGAGCCGTTGTAGGGAAGCGTGTCGTTCGCCCACGGATTTACCCCGCCATTGCCGGCCCAGGGACTCCCTTCATAGAGGTTGCCGTAAAAGGACGGCGCCCGGACATGCGTGCCACCGAAGCCGTCGTCGGCGGTATCGCAGGCGGGATCGTCGGCGATACCGCTGTCGCATTCCCAGCCGGTATGGAAATCGTCGTCGGTGCCGGCGGTGCCGTCGGCGCCGAAGTCGATGATCGGTTTGCGGATCCGCGCGACGCCGTCGGTTGAACTCGCTTCGAGAACCTTCGCGCCGAGCAGTTGCAGGTTTTCGATAAGGCTGCCGTCGCCTGCCAGCAGCCCATGGGTGTTGTGACAGTCGAGGCAGCCGGCCTTGAATGTCCCGTATTCGGGGGCCTTGCCCGATCCGCTGTAGGTCTGCTCATGGACTGCGGCCTCGGGCGCCTGGATGCCGTCGGGGTTGGTATAGCTTCCGTCGTGGCAGGAGAGGCAGACGACATCGATCTCGTCCCTGGTCAGGCCCGTCAGAGAGCGGAATCCGCCGTGAAATCCCCCGCCGTTCGGGTCGGCATGACATTCGATACACTCCATCGCGGCATGCGCCGCGGGAACCGGCGCCAGGACGAGCCAGCCGAACGCCAGCAACGCAACACCGACAAACCAGGCGAAGATTCTCATTGCTGCCCCCCGGCGTCCCGCAGCACTTCCACGCGGCGGGCGCCCCGGTTGTTGGAGACGAACAGGTCGCCGGTCTCGCGATCGAGCCAGACATCCAGCGGCAGCATCAGCTGTCCCTCCTCCGAACCTTGCGTGCCCAGTTCTTCCAGCAAGGCGCCACTGTACCGGTCGAAGACGAGAATCCGGCCGCCCAGGGGGTCGGCCGCGAAGATCCGCCCGTCGGTGCTCGCCGCCATCCCCTGCACCCGGGCGAACCAGGTCGACCAGTGGGTGGTGCCGTCGCCCCTGATCTCAAACAGCAGCTCGCCGCCATAGTCGTAGATCAGGATGCGCGCCGGTGCGGCGGCGGCGCAAAAACTGCAGCCGGCCCAATACGGGGCCGGGTTGCCATAATCGCCGACCAGAATTTCCCGGCGCAGTTCGTCCACCGCCAGCGATACCGGGCTCAGCAGCACGCCTTCGCTGTCCCGTGGCTCGAAACCAAACTGAATTGAACCGTTCGGCTTGTATACCTCGATGCGCTTCGCCGCGCCGTCGAGAACGAATACCAGCTTCTCGTTCGTGTCCGCCGCGATGCCGATCGGGTTTTCGAAGGGACCGATCGCGCCCGTGGGAATCTTACCTAAGTTGTGGGCGAAACGCAGCGTCGTGTCCGGCCCGCCGGACCCTTGAATCCTGTAGACCTCGACATTCTTTGTGCTGGTGTTGCCGACGAAGACCAGCCGCTTCATGACTGCAAGCCCGAAGGGCGCGCCCTCCTGCGGCAGTGGTGCGCTCCAGACCGGCTCCAGGCTGTTCCTGTCGACCGCGACAACTGTGCCGTAGCGTCGGTCGGTGACCAGCACCTGTCCGTTTGGCCCTTCGGCGATGCGCCTTGGGTTCTGTACCTGCGGCACGGCGGTCGCCGGGTCCGATTCCGTCTGCGACCAGACCGGGCCGGCGCCGGCAAGGCAGAGCAGGGCAAGCGCCAACCGCAACGCTGTCCGATTCATGTTTCGCATCGCTATGCCGACCTCCTCCGCATGCCGGGCAATAGCAGGCACGCACGCAATAACAAGACATTGTTGTCTCATATCAACACAAAACTTCTAGCAAGAATCGCGCCACAACGCTTTGATGGAGATCAATGTTTCGGTTCCCTTCCGGCCTGCCGCCGACGTCTAGGCCGGCTCGCTGCCATGCGCCGTGCGGGAACCCGCCGGCGCCTCGACACGCCTGTCCCGCGTTGCGCCGGCATCCTCGCGCAGTGTCCGGGCCGTCGCCTTCTGCCTGTCGAAATCGGCGCGCCGGTTGGCGATTTCCCCGGGCGTCATCCGCGCGGCGTTCGAATAGTCCAGCTTCCAGTCCAGGTCATCGCTCCATTTCAACGGCGATTGCATGGTGGTGCGCGAGCCCGGGGCGCTTTCCAGGAGGCGCAGCGCCAGCTCCAACGTCAGTGTCTGGGACTCCGGGTCGTTCGGCCGCCCCGCCGCGTTGCCCAGCGGAAAGTCGGAGAACAGAAGTCGCGGCACACCGACATATTCCACGATATCCCTGGCACAGCCCATGACGACGGTGGCGATGCCACCCTCCTCCAGCATCCGCGCCGCCAGGCTGACCGTCTGGTGGCAAACCGGGCAGTTGGGGACCAGGATCGCCGCGTCCACGCCGTCGGCCTTCGCCCGCGCCACGACCTCCGGGCAGTCGGTCTCGATGGTCACGCGATGGCTGCGGTTGGTGGGCATGCCGTGGAAGCGCGGCGCGGCGGAGCCGATGCGCCCGCACGCCGCCGCCCGGCGCAGTTCCGCCAGCGGAAAATACGTGCCGGGGTCTTCCGCCGTCGTATGCTTGCGGTCGATGGCGACGTGGGAGATTCGCAGATCATGCTCCGCCGCCGTATCGCCCGAATAGACCTCATAGAACTTGGCCGCCGCGTTGTAGGGCGCGCCCGGTCCCTGGTCCCCCTTGTCGGGTGAGTAGGGCGCCGCCGTGGTGACGATAGCCACCCGGCATGCAGCCAGCGGCTTCGACAGCGGCGTAAAAGGCGCGTCGTAGTAATGCGCCCATTCATAGGGCGTGCCATAACCCAGCGCCTCGTAATAGTCCCGAATGCGCCGCAGATAGGCAATCGGCGCATCCGCCGCATCGGCAAACCCGTATGGCGCCTTGCCGCCGTCAGTCATCGCCCTGCCTCCCATGGCCGGAATCGGATGTCCCCGAACTATAGCCGATTTCCCGAGAGGGCGCGAAAGAGCCTACGGATATGCGTAGCCCCTCACCCCCCTCAACGGCAACGCGCAATCGGTATCTTGCAGGACCGGACCATGCCCGTCGTGGTGGAGCCGATGATCAGGCTGCGGACGCGGGAGTGGCCGTAGGCGCCCATTACCAGCAGGTCGATGCCGTCCGATTCGACGGCCTGGGCGATTACCGCCTCGGGCTGGCCCGCCAGGATGTCGGCCTCGGCCTCGTGGCCGCCCGCCTTCAGCGTGGCCTT
>DAOVHN010000408.1 GCA_030671915.1 Pseudomonadota bacterium | reverse complement strand
GGCATCTGTGGGCTTGACTTAATTACCGCGCTCTGTATTTTGCGCGGCACGCGAAACTGGCCCTGGGCCAGGCAAGATTGAAAACATTGGGAACCGCCGCCATGGCCAAGCCGAATACCGTACTGATCCGCCTCGTCAGCTCCGCGGGGACCGGATTTTATTATGTGACCAAGAAAAATCCGCGGACCCTGACCGAAAAGCTGGAATTCCGCAAATACGACCCGGTCGTGCGCAAGCATGTGACCTTCAAGGAAGCGAAAATAAAATAAACGCTGGCCTGTAGGGCGATGTAATCAGGCCGCCATGCCGATGGCGGCCTTTTGTCGTTTGGGCTGACCTGCCGCAAAACTGCGCGTTTTTTTTGCGGATATCCCTCTGCAACACGCTTTGTTAACCAGTTCCCCGTTAAGATTCCCCGGCCGCATGAATGTTATCGCATCCGGCTGGGACAAGGGGGACGGGACGAATGCAGTATCGGCCATATGGCGGAACAACCGCCCTGCCTAGGCTTGCCGCGAGCAAATGCCGCCAACCCGCCTCTGCCAAGCGGCTGGCGGCCGGCTTTTTGCTAGCCTGCATGCTGGCCGCCGGCGGGACGGCCGAAGCCCAGGAAGCCACCCTGGTCCTGGATGCGAATACCGGCGATATCCTGTATGCCTACCAGGAAAACGATCAGCTCCACCCCGCCTCCCTGACAAAGATGATGACCCTCTATATGGCGTTCGAGGCCCTGAGGAAAAAACGGCTCAAGCCCGATCAGGCGCTTGAGGTTTCGCCCCATGCCGCCTCGCAACCCCCCTCCAAGCTGAAGCTTAAGGAAGGCGCCACCATCAAGACCAGGGACGCAATCCTGGCTCTGATCACCAAATCGGCCAACGATGCGGCCGTTGTGCTGGCCGAGTCGATGGCGGATGCCGAGAGCGATTTCGCCCGCGCAATGACGCGCAAGGCGCGGAAACTGGGCATGGCCGATACCGTCTTTCGGAACGCGTCGGGGCTGCACGAAGACGGCCAGGTCACCACGGCGCGCGACATGGCCAGGCTGGCCATCGCGCTGCTGCGGGACCATCCGGACTATTACAAGCAGTTCGCGACGCGCAATTTTTCCTGGCACGGCCGCCGCTACGCCAACCACAATCCGTTGCTTTCCAGCTACAAGGGCGCTGACGGCATCAAGACCGGCTATATCAGGCAGTCGGGATACAATCTTGTCGGATCGGCCGAACGCGACGGACAGCGCCTTATCGCGGTGGTTCTCGGCAGCAAGACCCCCGGCATCCGCGACTGGACCATGACGACCCTGCTGGATTACGGCTTCGAGCAAATTGCCGGCAATCCCTCGGCAAAACTGTCGCGCGGCCTGCCCTATATTACCAATCCGACGGGCGAAAAGGCTTTGAGGATTGCCATTCGGGGCGCGGCCAAGCCAATCGTGACCGCAAACCGGAACAAGCCCGGCGCGCCGGTGGCCCCGAAGACCCGACTGGTTGCTTCGACAGCCGGTAAGGGATGGGCGGTCCAGGTCGGCGCCTATCCCTCGACGTCGCCGGCGGAAGACGCGGCCCGCAAGGCGAAAGCGAAAATACCGGAGCTGCTGGGCGGTACCCGGCTGTCACTTCCACAGACAACCCGGGGCGGATCCCGATTCTACCGGGCCCGGCTGGTCGGTTTGACGGAAAGCCAGGCGCGCACCGCCTGCCGGCGTCTCGCCGACCACGCGATCCCCTGCCTCGCGGTAGGCGAGGACGGCGCGTTCAGGACAAGTCTGATTCAGTAATCTGGCCTATAGTTCCGGCGGCTCCACGCCGCTCGCGCGCAGCTGCCCGCGCACCTGCTCCTTCAATCTTTCCAGCGCGTCCTCGTCGGCCGCCTCGCAGCGAACCACCAGCGCGTTTTGCGTGTTGGAAGCGCGCAGCAACCACCAGCCGTCCGCATTGGTGACCCGCACGCCGTCCATATCGTTGACGGCGATGCCCGACAAGCCGGCGAGCCTGTCGCGCGCCTCGTCGACGATGGCGAACTTGCGCTCCTCGGGCACATCGATCCTGATTTCCGGCGTATTGACGACCTGGGGCAGTGCGTCGCGCAGCGCCGCCGCCGATTTGCCGGAGGCGGCTATGGCGTTGATCAGCCGGATGGCGGCATATACCCCGTCGTCAAAGCCGTAATAGCCGTCGGCGAAGAAGATATGCCCGCTCATCTCACCGGCCAGCGGCGCGCCGAGCTCGGCCATGCGGGTCTTGATGATGGAGTGCCCGGTGGGCGCCATCACCGCCTTGCCGCCCAGCCTGTCGATCTCGTCGAACAGCACCTGGCTTGCCTTGACGTCGGCCAGGATGGGCGCGCCGGGATAGCGCGGCAGCAGGTCGGCGGCCAGGATCGCCAGAATCTGATCGCCCCAGATGACGCGGCCCTGGCCGTCTATCGCGCCGATGCGGTCGCCATCGCCGTCGAAACCGACGCCGATGTCGGCGCCATGCGCGGCGACCGCGGCTTTCAACTGTTCGAGGTTGGCCTCGACCGTCGGGTCGGGATGATGGGCGGGGAATGTTCCGTCGATGGCCTCGTTGAGAAGGATGTGGCGGCCTGGCAGATCGCGCACGACTGCCTGCACCACCTCGCCCGCGGCGCCATTGGCCGGGTCCCATACGACGGTGAGTTCCCGGTCGGACCGGTAGCCGGTCAACAGCCGCGCTACGTAGGCTCCCATGATATCGGCCTGCATGGCGCGCCCCGTGCCCTCGACCCAGTCGCCGGCGGCCGCTACCGTGCCCAGCCGCTGAATGTCCTCGCCCCAGAACGCCTTGCCGCCCAGCACTATCTTGAACCCGTTATGCGAGGGTGGATTATGCGATCCCGTTACCATGATTCCGGCATCGGCGCCCAGCATATGGGTGGCATAATACAGCGCCGGCGTCGGTCCCAGACCGATCCTGACCGCAACCAGCCCGCAGTCTGCAATTCCTTCGACCAGGGCGGCTTCGAGTTCCGGCGAGGTCAGCCGGCCGTCGTAACCCACGGCGACGAAACGGCCACCCTGCCTGGCGACTGTCGACCCCAGCGTGCGGCCGATCGCGCGGGCGTCGGCCGCTGCCAGTGTTTCGCCGACAATGCCGCGGATATCGTACTCGCGCAGGATGACCGGGTCGAAGCGATGTCCCTTGTCGGCCAAGTCAGTTCTCCCAGTGGTGTGTATTAGACATATGGTACCCATGGGATCGCGTTTCCCGCTTCCTCGGCAGGAGGGCGTGCGCGGGCGATGCTTGCGCATCGTCAAGTGCGCCCGACGCATCGAGGGGGCGGGAAACACGACCCTCCGGGCGGTCTTGCGAGCCCACCGGCCGCATTGCGCACCGCTTGCGATGCGCCAGCATCGCGGCGCGCCACGCG
>DAOVHN010000186.1 GCA_030671915.1 Pseudomonadota bacterium | reverse complement strand
TATTTCCTGGGCACCGGCGACCCGAAGAACATGCCGGTGGCGCGCCAGGATCTGCTGCGCAAGGTCTATCGCCGCCATTTCACCCCGCTGGGCAAGTTTCCGCTGACCCGCTGGCTGGTCGGCGCCGAGGATCTGACCGAAGAGGTGCTGGACGACTGGTACAGCTATTTCCATCAATGTTCGCAATGCCGCCGCTGCTCGGTCTATTGCCCCTACGGCATCGACACGGCCGAGATATCCATGGCCGCGCGCGACATTATGGATCATATCGGCAAGGGCCAGAAATACTGCAACGAGATCATCGCCAAGGTCCACAAGATCGGCAACAATCTCGGCCTGCCCGGCCCGGCGCTGGAAAACACGCTGGAGGGCCTGGAAGAGGATATCGAGGACGATACCGGCGTGAAGGTCCGGCTGCCGCTGGACGAGAAAGGCGCGGATATCCTGCTGGTCACCCCCAGCGCCGATTTCTTCGCCGAGCCCCATGTCGACGGGTTGATCGGCTACGCCAAGGTGTTCCACCAGGCCGGCGCAAGCTGGACAATCAGCACATACGCGTCCGAAGCCGCCAATTTCGCCATGTTCATCGGCTCCTACGAGCAGATGCGCGAGGTGGCGCTGCGCATTCGCAAGGCGGCGCTGGACCTGGGCGTAAAACGCATCGTCTTCGGCGAATGCGGCCATGCCTGGCGCGTCGCCTACGCCTTCCTGAACACGCTGGCCGGCCCCTGGGATTTCCTCGATCCGGACTATCCGGTGCCGCAGCATATCTGCGAATACACCTGGGATCTGATCGAAAAGGGCGAGTTGAAGCTCGACAAGTCGGCGAACGACCATATGACGCTGACCTTCCACGATTCCTGCAACGTGGCGCGCGCGACGCGCATGGGCGACAAGCCCGGCGGCCAGTTCGAAATACCCCGCAACATCGCGAGGGCCGTCTGCAACAACTTCGTGGACATGGCCGAAGACAGCATCCGCGAGGGCACTTACTGCTGCGGTGGCGGGGGCGGCCTGTTGACCGACGACCTGATGGAACTGCGCGTCAAGGGCGCCAAGCCCCGCATGGAGGCGCTGAACCAGGTCGTGAAAAATGACGGCGTCACCCACATGATCGCGATCTGCGCCATCTGCAAAAGCCAGTTTTCCAAGGTTTTCCCGGAATACGGCATGGGCATGGACCGGGTGGTCAGCCTGCACCAGCTAGTCAGCAACGCAATCGTCCTGGACGGGCAGGATACAGATAACGAAGACGAAAATGAGGACGGCGGATCAGCCGAAACAAAGGAATAGGCGGCCATGGACGGGGCTAACAGCAACCAGGATCAGGATAATCGGAACATGGACGAAACCAAACTGACGTTCCGGAAGTATAAGGACGGCGATAACGAGCATCTTCCGTGGCAGGAGGAAATCTTCACCGCCGACGAATCGCACAAATGCCCTACCTATGTGCATCGCACACCGCCCTGCCAGGGCAGCTGCCCGGCCGGCGAGGATATCCGCGGCTGGCTGAATATCGCGCGCGGCATCGAAAAGGCGCCCGACGGCATGAACTGGCAGGAATATGCCTTCTACCGCCTGTCGGATTCGAATCCGATGCCGGCGATCATGGGCCGCGTCTGCCCGGCGCCCTGCGAGGACGGCTGTAACCGAAACGAGGTCGAGGATCATGTCGGCATCAACGCGGTCGAGCAGTATATCGGCGACTATGCGCTGGAACACGGCCTGAAGCTGCGCGACGCGGGCCCCGACACCGGCAAGAAAATTGCCTGCATCGGCGGCGGCCCCGCCAGTCTGGCGGCTGCCTATCAGCTGCGCCGTATGGGCCATGGCGTGACGATCCTGGACAGCCATGATGAACTTGGCGGAATGATGCGCTACGGCATCCCCGGTTACCGCACTCCGCGCGACGTACTGGACGGCGAAATCCAGCGCATCCTGGATATGGGCGTCGAGACCCGCATGAACACCAAGGTCGGCGTCGATATCTCCATGGATGACCTGCGCAAGGAATTCGACGCTATTTTCGTCGGCGTCGGCGCGCAGAGCGGCACGGCGCTTCCCATCCCGGGCGGCGACGCACCTAACTGCATCAGCGGAATCGCCTTCCTGGAGGCCTTCAACGACGGCCGCCTGAAGCACGGCGCGGAGAAGGTGCTGGTCATCGGCGGCGGCGACACCGCGATGGACGTGGCGGCGGTCGCCCGGCGCCTGGGCCATATAACCAAGTCCCATGAAAAAGACCGGCCGGAAACGGTTGTGCTGGGCCATGTCGTCCACGACGTCGCCACGGTCGCCAACCGCCAGGGCGCCGAGGTCACGATTGTCTACCGGCGCCCGGTCGAAAAGATGCCGGCCACCAAGATGGAGATCGAGCATGTGACGCAGGAAGGCGTGCAGATCCGCAGCTCACTGGCGCCTGTTTCGGTCGTCGTCGGCGAGGATGGTCGCGCCACCGCGCTCCGCGTGCAGGAGGTCGAGTGGGAAGGCAACAACATGACGGTCAAGGAGACCCCGGAATTCGATATCGAATGCGACCTGATCGTCGCCGCTATCGGCCAGGTCGCCGACCTGACCGGCATGGAATATCTCGACAATGGCCGCGGTCTGATAACCGCCGACCCCTTCTATCGAGCTAAGGACCATGAGGATATTTTTGTCGGCGGCGACATCATCAAGCCGCATCTGCTGACTACCGCGATCGGCCATGCCTCGGTCGCTGCAGAGGGCATCGACCATATCCTGTCCGGCAAGGAGCCCTCGAAGCGGCCGAAGGTAGACAAGCATCACTATGATCTGCTGGAAAAACTGCAGGAAGTTCACCTGGAGCCGGCCGAATACGACCATGTACAGGCGACCGGCACCGACGCGGCCACCTACGCGGTCCATAATTACGAAGACCGCTCCCATGTTGAGATCGTGCCCGCGGACGAGTTGTTCCTCGGCCACTGGACCTATGATGCGCGGCGCAAACGCAAGGAAAAACATATCGGCCCCGACGCCGTGCTGGGCCATTTCGAGGAGCGCATCCTCGGGCTGAGCGAGGAAGAGGCCCAGCAGGAGGCCGACCGCTGCATGAGCTGTGGCATGTGCGTGGAGTGCGACAACTGCGTGATCTATTGCCCGCAGGACGCCATCTACCGTGTCGCCAAGGACCAGCGCACCATGGGCCGCTACGTGGAAACCGACTACAACAAATGCATCGGCTGCCATATCTGCGAGGATGTCTGCCCCTCTGGTTATATCCAGATGGGCCTGGGCGAGTAGGCAAAGCGATGCGTGTCCTTGTCTTCATACTGGCGATGATGTTCCTGCCCACACCAGCGGCGGCGCAGGAAGCCGGCGGCGTGCCGGCGCCATCCATCACGAAGGGCAAGGGCGACAAGTGCGTGGCGGATACAGACTATATGCGCCGCTATCACATGAAGGAGCTGACGCACCAGCGCGACAAGACCATGCAACAGGGCGTGCGCACCAAGAAGTTCAGTCTGAAGGAATGCGTCGCCTGCCATGCCACGACGGATGACGACGGCCAGCCGGTGTCGATCAACGCACCGGGCGAATTCTGCGCCTCGTGCCACGAATATGCCGCCGTGAAGGTCGATTGCTTCCAGTGCCACGCCACCAAGCCCGAGGAAGGCAAACAGGCCAGACGCCTTACTCTCTTCCCGATGACGGCGGCGGCGGAACCGGAGACAGGCCAATGAGCGGCAACGGCTTCGATATCGATCGTCGGCGCTTTCTGAGCGCGGCCGCGGCCGCGGCGGGCGTCACACTGGCGCCCGGCGTCACCCTGTACGGCATCGGCCAGGCGCAAGCGCGCGGGCTGGACGAGCCGGCCTCCGGCAAGGTCCGCTGGGGCATGCTGATCGACGTCAACCTGTGCACCGCCGACTGCAACGCCTGCGTTTCGGCCTGCGCGGAAGAAAACGGCCTGACCGGCCATGGCAGGCCGGCGACCGACGCGCAATGGATCCGCAAGGTCAGCGTCCGCGACCCAAAAAACGGTGTCGAGAAATCCGTGCCGGTCATGTGCCAGCATTGCGCCGAGCCGCCCTGCGTGGATGTCTGCCCGACCGGCGCCTCTTTCAAGCGCGCCGACGGGATCGTGCTGGTCGACAAGCATATCTGCATCGGCTGCCGCTATTGTATGATGGCCTGCCCTTACAAGGCTCGGTCCTTCGTCCATGAGACTCTTAGCGACCAGAAACCCCATGCCCCGCGCGGCAAGGGCACGGTGGAAAGCTGCACCTTCTGCGTCCACCGGGTGGATGCGGGCGCCGCGCCAGCCTGTGTCGAAGCCTGCGGCGACAGCGGCAATGGCGCCATGACCTTCGGCGACCTGAACGACCCCAACAGCGAAATCTCGCAACGCGTGGCGGCCTACGCAACCCGCCAGATCCGCGCCGATTTGGGCGTCGATCCCGGCGTGCGATACCAGAACCTGTGAGGCGGCGGACCATGGCCAGCAAAATCGCTTTCCGCACCATTGAAGGACGCAGCTTCGGCTATCTGCTGCTGCTGGCTATCCTCGGCGCGCTCGTCCTGCTGGGCCTCGGTTCGGCATGGTATATGGAACATAACGGCCATTACGTGACCGGGATGAACAACCAGATCGTCTGGGGCATGCCGCATGTCTTCGCCGTATTCCTGATCGTCGCGGCGTCCGGTGCGCTGAACGTCGCCTCCATCGCGTCCGTGTTCGGCAAGACCGCCTACAAACCCTTGTCGCGGCTCTCAGGCCTTTTGGCGCTGGCGCTGTTGCTGGGCGGGCTGGCGGCCCTGGTATTGGATCTGGGCCGGCCGGACCGGCTGATCGTCGCCATGACGACCTATAACTTCAAGTCGATCTTCGCCTGGAACATCTATCTCTATAACGGCTTCATGGTGATAGTCGCGGTCTATCTGTGGTTCCAGATGGAACGCCGCATGCAGCGCTACGCCACCGCCGCCGGCTGGGTCGCCTTCCTCTGGCGCCTGACCCTGACCACTGGCACGGGCTCGATCTTCGGCTTCCTGGTGGCGCGCGAGGCCTATGACGCCGCGGTGATGGCGCCGCTGTTCATCGCCATGTCGTTTTCCTTCGGACTGGCGATCTTCCTGCTGGTCACGATGGCGTCGTGCGCCTGGACCGGCCGGCCACTGGGCGCGCACCTGCTCAGGCGCATGGGCAAACTGCTGGCAATCTTCATCGCCGCGGTGCTTTATTTCACGGCCACCCAACATCTGACCAATCTCTATGCGGCGGAGCATGCGGAAGAAAACATTTTTTTCCCCTATTTCAGCAAACGTCTGAAGCAACTACTGGCAGAAAAAAATCCTGTCATGGTTGGATTTTCTCTTAACTACCTGAGCCAGGCCCTCTGCACCTTTGCCATGATCGGTTTTATCAGGCAGCGATTTCCGAAAATGCAGATCGTCGTCGGTGGCGGTCTCATCACTACCTGGATGCAAAATCCCGGGTGGCGCAATCCGTTTTCCGGACTGGTTGATCATCTCATTGCAGGCAAAGGAGAACAGCCGCTGCTCACATTACTGGGGTCGGATACCCCACGGCGGGTGTACACACCCGATTACACGTCGCTCTCAGATAACATGTATCTGGCTCCTGGTTTCATCCTGCCATATGCTGCTTCAAGCGGCTGTTTTTGGAAGAAATGTTTATTTTGTCCGGAGACCAGCGAGGCCAACCCTTATATTCC
>DAOVHN010000685.1 GCA_030671915.1 Pseudomonadota bacterium | reverse complement strand
GGCGGCCGCGCTTCAACCCGCTGATCGTGCATGTGCCGGACATGATCGCCGCGCGCAGCATCGGCGAGTTCGACATGCGGGCCGAGGAGCTGGCCTCGCGCTTCTGGCCCGGGCCGCTGACCCTGGTGGTCAGGCGCCGGGCGGACAGCGGGATATCGGAACTGGCCAGCGCCGGGCTGGACACGGTGGCGATCCGCATGCCGGCGCATCGCGGCGCGCGCACCTTCCTGGCCGAGGCCGCCCGCCCGCTCGCCGCGCCCAGCGCCAACCGCTCCGGCAAGGTCAGCCCGACGACGGCGCAGCATGTCGCCGGGGAACTGGGCGATGCGGTGGCGCTGATCCTGGACGGCGGGCCTTGCGAGGTCGGCCTGGAATCGACGGTCCTGGACATGAGCGGCGAGACGCCGGTGCTGCTGCGCCCCGGCGGCGTGCCGCTGGAAGAACTCGAAGAGGCGCTGGGCCGCAAGATCGAGGTCGCCGGCGCGGGCGCAACCATCGCCTCGCCCGGCATGCTGGAAAGCCATTACGCGCCGGGCCTGCCGCTGCGCATGGAGGCGGAAAGCGCGGCGCCGGGCGAGGCGCTGCTGGGCTTCGGCCCCGCCCCGGACGCCACCCTGAACCTCAGCGAGTCCGGCGATTTGCGCGAGGCCGCGGCCAACCTGTTCGCGATGCTCCGCACCCTCGACCGCCCGGATTTCACCGCCATCGCCGTCATGCCAATCCCGGAGAGCGGCCTCGGCCGCGCCATCAACGACCGCCTCAGGAGAGCCGCCGCGCCGCGAGGTTGATCCCAAGCCACCCCCGATTCACTGGCCGACAAAGAGAAGATCACCACCGAGACACAGAGACACAGAGAATCGACTCTCTGCGGCCCTCTGCGGCCTCCGCGGTAAATTTCTTAACGCAGAGGACGCAGAGGACAACGCCGAGGACGCAGAGAAAAAAACTATCTCTGTGTCTCTGTGGTTATCTTTTCCTTTCGCCGCAACCATGCGCGCCAGCGTGAGACATTGTTTGAAAAGGTTCACAATTTTTGAGCTTGTCGAAGAACGAAGGATGCGGCCACTCGACCGCCATAACCGGCGCAGGGCCGCCCAGCGACAGCCCGGGATAGACAAAGGCGAATTGCGGTATAGGATGCCGCCCAAAATTATACCCCACCGGAGGAGACCACGAACCATGGCGAAGATCCCGCCCTTTCGCGCCGACCATGTCGGCAGTTTTCTGCGCCCGCGGTTCCTGGCCGAGGCGCGCGATAAATTCTTCGCCGGCAACCTGCCGGCCGACGATCTGCGCGCCATCGAGGACGAATGCATCCGCGACCTGGTCACCCGGCAGGAGCAGGTGGGCCTCAAGGGCATCACCGACGGCGAGTTCCGCCGCACCTTCTTCCATGTGGATTTCCTGGAGCAGCTTGACGGCGTGACCGTCAGCTATGGCGATTTCGTCGCCAAGTTCCGCAAGGACGACGGCACCGAGGTCGGCTTCCGCCCGCCGACCATGCATGTGGATTCGAAGATCGAACATTCGAAACCGATCCAGGGCGCCGATTTCGACTACCTTAAATCACATGTCACCCGCACGCCTAAGGTCTGCATCCCGGCCCCGTCGATGCTGCATTTCCGCGGCGGACGCAAGGGCATCGACGAGGCGGCCTATCCCGACCTCGAGCAGTTCTACGCCGACCTGGCCGCGGCCTATGCGGAGGAGGTCGCCGACCTGGCCGCGCGCGGCTGCCGCTACCTGCAGATGGACGACACCAACCTGGCCTATCTGTGCGACCCGGAAATCCGCCAGAGCACGATCGACCGCGGCGACGACCCGGACGAGTTG
>DAOVHN010000695.1 GCA_030671915.1 Pseudomonadota bacterium | reverse complement strand
GCGATGAAGCCGCACAGCATGCGGGTCAAGGAATGGCAGGGCGACGTGGTCTTCCTGCACGAGGTCGACGCAGGGGCTGCTGACCGATCCTACGGCATTCATGTGGCGCGCCTCGCCGGGCTGCCCGATGCGGTCATCACCCGCGCCGGGGATGTGCTGAAGACGCTGGAAACCGGCGAGCAATCCGGCGCGGTGGCGAAACTGGCGGACGACCTGCCGCTGTTTGCGGTCGCGCCGCAAGCTCCGCCGCCGACATCTCCCGCTGGCCCGCCGCCGGTGGAAGAGGCGCTGGGGGAGATCAGCCCCGACGACCTGACCCCGCGCGAGGCGCTGGAACAGCTCTACCGGCTGAAACGCATCGCCGATGGCGATGAGTGAGACCGACCGGCACCTCTCCGATATCCGCGCCATACTGGACGCGGCGCGCGCCGACGCTGCATTTCCGCAAGGCCGCCTGTCGGCAACGGCCCATCGCTACCTCGCCTCCTCGCGCGAGGGGCGCGGGCGCATTGCGCCGGATGCCCTGGCCGAACTGATCCGCAGCGAACTTACCGGCCGTTTCATTCATCAGGGGCGTGACCTCGACGAGACACAGGCGACCCGCATGTTGGCCGCCGCCCTGCGCCGCGCGCAGGTGGATATCGAGGATCGCACCCATTTCATCCCCTGCCGGCTGTTCGACGGCGGTAGGCCAACGGGACTGGCCGTCGGCCCGGTAATGTTTCTGCGCACGATATCCTTCCGCGAGACCCATGCCGAGGCCATCGCCACCGACCCGGAATTCGCCGCCCTGTTCGAACGCGACTTTGCCCCCTGGGACTGGACGGCGGAAGTCACGGTGCGCGGTTGCGATCGGATAATCTCGCGCGAGCGCGCCCTCAAGGCGGCGGACGGAGCGCTGGATATGATGCGGCTTTTCGCCGGCGCCGAAGCCTCGCAAACACTGGGCCGTGCCGGGGCGCCGGGGCTGCCGGCGGTCATGCCCGCAGGCCTGTGGGCCGATTCGACCGGGCGGCTGCATCCCGTTCGGGCCGAGGGAGCCGGTCCTGCCGCGGAAACCGGATGGTTGAAGCGCGCCCATGACCACGCAGGCCGCGACTGGCTGGACCGTGCCGGCCGCTGCCTGGAACCCCTCACCAACCCCGCCCTCAATTGGCCGCTGGCAGACCGCTTCCGCGAGGCCGCGTCATGGTTCGGCGAGGGCGTGACCGAGACCTATCGGGCCGCCCGCATCGTGGCCTTCGTCACGGCGATCGAGCGCGCGGTGATTCCCGGCGATCATGCCGACGTCTGGCGCGCCGTCACCCGCCGCGCGGCGATCCTGGCCCAGGATGCCGAGGGCGGTAGTGTCGAGGAATGGCTTGATCGCGCCGAGAAGGTCTATGAAATCCGCTCGCAGATTACCCATGGCGGAGTATCGCCTTTTGCGCCCGAAGCCGGCGCGCTGGAACCGGCGGCGGCTGAACTGGCGTGCACGGCGTTGCACGGCGCGCTGGCGTTCTATGAAGAACTGGGCCTGGCGAAAGCGGGCGTCTCGGCCGACCGACTGGAAAAGAAATTCCAGTCGCTGGAAGCAAAACAGGAAGGCTGGGCTTGATCTGCGCACAGGCTTGCGGGAAGCTGCATTCCTCGCTGGGATTTACAAGATATGCCGAAGACCGAACTGGAACATAAGGAACGTTTCGAGCAAATCTATTTGCGGAACCAGACGCCGGTCATGCAGTCGGTCGAACGCTGCGTGTTCGGTTGCGATTACGGCGCGACAAGCTGGGCCAACCGGGAAGAGGCCGACCGGC
>DAOVHN010000305.1 GCA_030671915.1 Pseudomonadota bacterium | reverse complement strand
GCCCGGATGTTCAGGTCCAGCACCGTGTCGAGGGACTCCGCATCGATCTCCAGCAGGGGCTGAGGCCTGTTGGTTCCCGCGTTGTTGAACAGAATGTCCAGCCGGTCCAGCCCGCCGATGGCCTCCTGGACCCTCGCATCGTCGGTCACGTCCACCACCTGCGCGCGGGCCTTGCCGCCGGCGGCTTCGATTTCCGCGGCCAGGCTCTCGATCTCTGTCGCGGTGCGGCTCCAGGCCACCACCTCGGCCCCGGCCTCGGCAAGCGCCAGCGCCGTCCCCCGGCCGATCCCGCGCCCGGCCCCGGTCACCAGCGCCACTTTGCCGTCAAGCCGCATAGAGGGAAGAGCGCCCGGGGATTTGGTCGCGGTGGTGCTGTCGGTCATGGCCGGTCTCCTGTCCGTCGGACGTTCTTTTTAGATGGTCGAATTGTCCAGGGAAAGGCCCGGCGCCTTCGCCTTGGTTTGGTCGCCCTCAAGCAGCCGACGCATGACCGCCGGAGCACCCTTCACGAAACTCTCAACCGTGGCCTCCAGAACGCCCTCGATGTCTTCCGGAGTTTCGAACTCGTATATCCATTTGCGGATGGCGATATAGAACACGCCGCCATGCAGGCCCCAGGCCAGCTCGATTTCGCGCTCGCTGAGAGGAATTTCCTCGGGCGTCGGCAGATTCTGCTCGGCGCGGACCTCGGTCATGATGCGTTTCAGGACGCGGTCGCGGATCAGCGCCAGATAGCGCCGGTTGATATTCACGCCCTTCAGACCCGAATAGACGAAAATGCGCACCCATTCATAGGTGAAGATCGCAGTCGTGTAGGCCTTGTAAAACTGGGACAGCCGTTCGGTCAACGGCATGGACCGGTCTTCCAGCAACTCCTCCCACCAGGGATTCCAGCGGCTGAGATAGACCTCCTGGTAAACCCGTTCGATCAGGTCCTCCTTGGTCGGGAAATAGCGGAAGATCAGCGGCTGGGTAACGCCGAGGCGCCGGGCCAGTTCACGCGTCTGCCCCTCGAAACCGACCTCGGCGAAGAAGCGGGTCGCTTCGCGCACGATCATCTGTTCCCGCTCGTTGCGGGGCAGCCGTTTTCGCGCCGGTGCGTCGTTATCCGATTTCGCCCTGGTTTGTACGGTCTTCCTGCCGTCAGCCACGTCTTACCATCCCTCCCGCGGAATTGTTTAATTATGGGTCACAAAACCAGCATAACAGCGACAAGGCGGATTGTAATGCGTCGAATTATTATCGATCGATAAACAACATAACGTTTCAGAGAGCCGATGCCGCCCTCCTCGCCGACAGGGAAATCCAGGACCGCTATTGCCGGGTGTAAGGCCTGTTAGGGCAGGAAGCCGGACTGGTCCGCCAGTTTGTGCGGCAGGTATTCCTCGATTACGTAGTTCAGGCCCCATTTGGCCAGCGCCTGCTGTTCGGCGCGCACGCCCATTTCAAGCAACTGCTCGATTGCGGCGATCCATTGCGGGTGCGCGGTAAAGAACGGGTCGTTCTTCAGTGCGTCCCGCGCCCGTTTGATGTCGGTCTTGCTAAGTGGATGCGTCGCGTCTTCCAGGCCGAAATCGATTATGTCCCGCGGCGTGACGCCCAGATACCGCGCCCGCGGCACGCAGAAGAAACGGTTGATATGGGCGGCGTTGCCCGAGCCGACCTTCAAGGTGCGGTAGATGTTGGCGAAGCCGTAGGGGTCGCAGTCGGTGAAACACCATACCGGCAAGTCCATAGAGTCCGCCAGCCGCCGGATAAAGCGGCGCGTGGCGCGGGTCGGCACCCCGCCCATTTCGACCAGGATGCAATTCGCCTCTTCCCAGAACCGGTGGCTGTTCAGCCGCTGGAACATGCCGCCGGTCTCGATCGCGAGGATGAATTTCGCGCGCGTGCGGAACTCAAGATGTTCCACGGAGCGCGGAATGCCGTAGGCGCCGCTGCCGAAGCCGCGGCAATCGATTTCGATCGTCTCGCCGGTCCGCGGATTGCGGTCCAGCACGGTCAATTCCCCGGCGACCGACCCACCGTGGGATTCCGGATAGAAGCGCAGCTGTTCGCGCGACAGCCCGTGCGCGGCGGCCAACGCCTCTATATCGTCCATGACGGCATCGGACTCCGACTGTTCGTCGAAGCGCGCGTCGCCCCAGTTTTTTGAAACGTAATAGGCCTCTCGCTTCGTCGCGAAGTCGTCTTGCTCGACCATGCCCCGTGCGGTGGCCATCAACCGCAGGGTCTGGGCGAAGGTTCGCGCCGTGTTAACGGCCAACGTACGCGTCTTCTCGGCGCCCCCGAGTTCGAAGTACCCCTTGTCGCTGTCGTAGGTGACGTTTGCCAGGCTGCGAACCGGCAGCCGGATGGCCGGCAGTTCACCGCGCTCTATGCTGTCGCGTACCTGGCCGGCGACCCGGTTGATCAGGGCGATGGTCCTGGCATCCAGTTCGTCACGCAAACTGGCGGGACTTTTCTTTTTCCCTCTTCTGGCCATCATTGCCTCCGTTTTCGCTGCAGCACCTCGTCCAGCTTCTCCACGGTCCGCTCGCGTTCCGCGTCGCTGAGTTCGAGAATTTCCTGCAACGCGATTCCGATATGCGGCAGATATTTTTCGATCCAGCTCCGGCGGTCGAATTCCCGCTTCAGACGCTGGTCCCTGCGCAGATGGGTGGCCATCCGCCGGCCGCAGGTCTGCAGCCCCAGCCGGATTTCCTTGAGAATCTCCGGATAGGCGGCGACCGCCTCCTTGGATTCCGAGGTGAAGGGCACCCAGACCGATGCCACATGGACAAGTATCGCCATTGGCGCTACCGGCAGGGCGCCTTTCGGCTGTTGCAGGCCGTAGCCGCGCCAATTGGTTTGCAATATGGCCCTCGTGATGGCGCAGGCGGACTGCTGATAGAGCAGGGGCACGCGGTTGGCGTAGCGCAACAGCCGGGCCGGTTCGTCGGCCCGGGCCACCGGGGCGTCGCTGTCCCCGGCCGACGGATGTTTCATCTTGGCGATATGCCCCGCCTCGTCTTCCTCCAGCCCGATCCCGCCCGGGCGGCCATAGGCGATTCCCACCTCGACCTGGAACGGGTTGCCGCGATAGACGGCGGCGGGCCGCGTGACGACGGTATAGAAGTCCGCGTCGAGTTCCTTGTGCAGGCCTTCCAGCAGCTGCGCCTCGCCGATCGGCACGATACAGTCGGTCGGCGGCGCGGATACCCTGGTGCGGCCGATCGCCCGGTGCAGGCGGGTCGCCTGCGCGTGGGCGATGCGCCGCGGGTAGGAACGTTCGCTCAACGCAGCACCTGCCTTCTCTATGATCTGTTTCGCGGTCTTGCGGCCGACGCGGGAGAATTCATCCTCGAGGAAGCGGAGCAGCGTGCGGCTTTTCGTATCGCTCAGCATCTGGATCAGCCGGCCGAGTTCGACACCGTAGGGGTGCGGCTTGATTTCGGTGGGCTGGCGCGGCAATTCCTCGATGCTGCGCTCGAAGCGCAACGCCTCGCCATGCGGCCCGCTATAGGCCAGCGTCACATGCGGGTTGGCTATTGCCGTCTGCTTCAGATAGGCCTCGACCGAGTGTGGCCCGGTTTGATGGCGGCCTTCCAGCTCCACCTCCAGGCGCGTGCCGTGAGGGCGGTCCCATGCGATATGTCTCTTGCGGTGGATGTCGGGCCGGTTGTGGCTGGTGTCGATCGACACTTGCAACTCCGTCGCCTGGGCCTCCCCGGCCACGCGGCTCAGGATATGCATCGGCTTGCCGGACGTCAGCTGCGCATTCATGCCGGCCGCCGAAATGCCCATGCCCTGCTGGCCGCGCGACTGGCTGAGCTTGTGGAACCTGGATCCGTAGAGCAGCTTGCCGAAGATCTTCGCAATCTGGTTTTCAACGATGCCGGGCCCGTTGTCTTCAACGGCGACGCGGTAGAATTCCCCGTCATGCGACACTTCGATGTGGATTTCGGGCAGGATGCCGGCCTCCTCGCAGGCGTCGAGCGCGTTGTCCACCGCCTCGCGGACGGTGGTCACCACTGCCTTCGACGGCGAGTCGAAGCCGAGCAGATGCCTGTTCTTCAGAAAAAACTCCGACACCGAGATGTCGCGCTGCCGCGCTGCCATATCGAATGCCGTGGGGTGGCTGC
>DAOVHN010000540.1 GCA_030671915.1 Pseudomonadota bacterium | reverse complement strand
CCCGGTCGGCGCGATAAGGCGAGATGAAGGCGGAAACGCAGACGAAGCCCGCTTCCGCGAACAGGGCCGCCACTTCGCCGACGCGGCGGATATTCTCCGTGCGGTCCTCATGGCTGAAACCCAGGTTGGAATTCAACCCGTGGCGCAGGTTGTCGCCGTCCAGCACATAGACGTGATAGCCCTTGGCGAAGAGCGCGCGTTCGACCTCGACGGCCAGCGTCGATTTGCCCGCGCCGGACAACCCGGTCAGCCACAGAACGCCGCCCTTGTGCCGGTTCCGGACTTCGCGCGTCTTCCTGTCGACCCGCGAATGTACTTCGAAGATGTTGGTAGCCTTGGGGTTCATCTGGTGGCTCTGTTCCTTGCAACCGTTTTCCGCGGGCAGGGTCGCGGGGTCGATGTGTTTCGTCATGTCTTGCGGGGCTCGCGGTTTCTCTCGGTTAAAACGTCGGCCCGCAGGTTACCCGCCGGATCGTTACATAAAGGTTACCCGAACGGCGGAGACACCGCCGACGGCATCATGCGCGACCGCGATGCAATACAATCTCGTGAAGTTCGGGTCAATTATTCTCGTTGCGCCGCAACAGCGTCCCCCTGGTCTCAGTCGCCCTTGCGGTCGGACAGGCTGCCGATCTGGCGTTCCAGGTCCTCCAGCTTGCGCTGCAGTTCAGCCAATTGCTCGCCCTTTTCATCCACCTGGGCCTCTTTCGGCGACGCCTTTTCCGCCGCCGGCGCTTCGCCAGCGCCCGAGAACATCTTCATGGCCTGCTCGAACATGGCCATGTTCTGCTTGCCCATGTCTTCCACCTTGCCGAAGGGGAAGACCGAGCCGAAGGTTTCGTGCATATAGCGCTGCATCTCCGACTGGTTCTTCTCGAAGGACTGCATCATGTAGTCCAGATACTGCGGCAGCATGAACTTCTGCACGCTGTCGCCATAGAACCCGATGAGCTGGCGCAGGAAGCCGATGGGCAGCAAATTGTCGCCCTTGGCCTCTTCCTCGACGATGATCTGGGTCAACACGGATCGCGTGATATCCTCGCCCGTCTTGGCGTCGTAGACCGCAAAATCCACATCGTCCTTCACCATCTGGCAAAGATGATCCAGCGTCACATAGCTGCTGGTCGCCGTGTTGTAGAGACGGCGGTTCGCATATTTCTTGATCGTAATGGGCCCGTCGCCGCCCTTGCCCTTCTCGGCCATGATCCGTTCCATTCAACGGTCGTTTCGTGGATATTGCTGCGCAGCATAACAGAACATTTTAAAAAATGCTGCAATGCATAATTTCAAGCCGCGGTGCGAAGAGGTGCCGCGTTGTTCGCTGGCGTCGTCTCTCGCCCACCGTTATACTCCCCACCCATGAGCGAAGGGAAAGACCGCGACAAGGACGCCGCCGCCGATCTTGAGGATCTGGCGAAGCGGTTTCAGGATCTCTGGCGCGACCAGATGGCCGCGACGGCGGCCGATCCCGAATTCACGGAAATGATGGGCAAATGGATGGCCGCTTTCGCGCGGGGCGGCGGGCAAGCGCCCGGGATGCCGCCGGGGATGTTCCCGGGCATGCCGCCGGGCATGTTCCCCGGGGCGGCCACCGGCCCCGCCGGCGCCATGGATCCGGCCGCCTGGATGACCGCCATGCAGGCGGCGATGACGGGGGCCGGGAGGAAAGACGGAGCGGATGACGGAAACACAGGCGCAACGCCGGCTGGGGCCGCGGCCGCTGCCGGTGCATCTGGGGCTGGCGATGTGGCAGGTGACGAGTTCGAGCGCCGCATTGCCGCTCTCGAGCAAAGGATGGACAGGCTGGAGGCCGCACCTCGCGGCGCGGGCGGCGGCACTGCAAAGCGAACTCGCGGCCGCAAATCCTGAAGCACTTGGCCGCGCGGTCACGATCGAGGGGCTGCGCCATCTCGAGCGTCTGCTGACCGGCATCGAGCGATACCGCCGCCATCCCTGGCGCCGCGACGTTACCGATCCGCCCGTGGTCTGGACCGAGGGATCGTCCGCCCTGCGTGACTATGGCGGCGTCGGGCCGGCGGTGCTGTTCATACCCTCGCTGATCAACAAAGCCTACATCCTGGACCTGTCGAAACAGCACAGCCTGCTGCGCTGGCTCGCCGGACAGGGGGTCAACCCCTGGTTGCTGGACTGGGGGCATCCGGGCGACATCGAACGCCGCTTCACGCTGGACGATTACGTCGCCGGGCGGCTGGCCCGCGCCTTCGATGCGGTCTCGGAGCTGACCGGCGGGCCGGTCGCGGTCGCCGGCTATTCCATGGGCGGGCTGCTGGCGCTGGGGCTGGCCCGGTTGCGCGCCGAGCGGATCAAGGGGCTGGCGCTGCTGGCCACGCCGTGGGATTTCCATGCCGGCGACGGCGCGCGGGCGCGGGCGCTGGCCGCGACCCTGCCGCTGCTGGAGCCGCAACTTTCGCTGTTCGGCGCGCTGCCGGTCGATTCCCTGCAGATGCTGTTTGCGGGGTTGGACCCCTTCGGCATTCAGCGCAAGTTCGAGGCCTTCGCCGAGTTGCAACCCGACAGCACGCGTGCGCAACTGTT
>DAOVHN010000537.1 GCA_030671915.1 Pseudomonadota bacterium | reverse complement strand
CGCATCAGCAGCCGCAGCGCCGGGATCGCGAAGGGTACGTACAGCCGTACGCGTAGCGCCGGGCTGCCCAGCACCAGTGCGCGGATCGGCGGCGCGTAATCATGCACCCACGTGCTCGCCAGCACCGCGCCGACGCTGTGGGCCAGCACGACGATGTTCTCCATGGCGATGCCATGTTCATCCGCGATATGCTTGACGAACGCGTCGGCATCGCGCACCAGCTGGCCAACGCTTTCCGCGTTGCCGCGCTCGCCGGGCGACCGGCCATGACCGCGCGCGTCCCAGGCGAAGAAGGCGAAATCGTCCAGGCCGATCTCGTCGACCAGATCCTGCCAGCGGCCGGAATGCTCGTGGCCGCGATGGAACAGGACGACCGCGCGCTCGGCCTTCGCCGCAGTCGGCCAGGCCCTGTAGAAAAGCTCGGTTCCGTCGCGCATGCCGACCGTGCATTCCTCGGCCACGCGCCGCGGGCGGGCCGCATCGGCGGCGGGAACGTTCGCATCGGAAAGGGCAATCGGACCCGTCAATGTCGCTGTCGTCATCATACTCTCCTGTATTCTCGCTGCCGCCGCTCAGGCGATAATGTTGCGAAGCTGGCGATCGCCCAGCGGCATCGGCGCGCCGGAGCGGAAGGCTTCCCACAGATGCTGCCTGGGCGTTCCCTCATAGGCCGCCGGCATGTCCGCGCGGTCGCGGTCGATGCGCCAGGCGCTGGCCCCGTAGCGTTTCGACATAACGTGAATTTCGCGGGCCAGCGCGCCGAACGGCTGACCGGCGGAGAGGCCGCGCGCCAGATTTCTCAGCGCCTCGTCGCGCCGGCGCATGCGCTCCTCCTTCCACCAGGGCACGCCGCCCCGGCAACTCGGCAGGCCGAAGGCCTCCTCGAAACTTTCCGTGCGCCGCTCGAGAAAATCCTGAAGGCAGCCGCCGAACCAGTTGGCCAGGCTTTCGTCCATCGGTTTGCCCTCCTGGCAGAGATCCGACACCTGACGCAGTCTTTCAATCGCCATCAACATGATCAACACTCCCGCTATATCGTTTCCACCTTGTGCGACGGGCCTTGCCAAACGGCCCTGTACGGCGTATATGAACAACGTTCATTTATCTTATACGGCATAATTGAACGATGTTCAAGTTAATTTTGAACATGGTTCATAATTTGAGGAGAGGGCATGGCCCGCACCGCGAAACACAGCAAGCAGGAACTGCGCGACATGGCGCTGGCGGCGGCCCGCGCGGTCATCGCCGAGGAAGGCTCGCGCAATGTAACGGTGCGCGCCGTCGCCGCCCGCATGGGCTATTCGGTGGGCACGCTCTACAATATCTTCGAGGGGCTGGAGGAGTTGATCGCCGCCCTCAACGCCGAGACCCTGGACGGGCTATACGACGCGCTGTCGCAGGCGCCGATCACCGGCAAGCCCGAAGCCGACCTGCATGCCCTGCTGGACCGCTATCTGGACTTCGTCGCCGCGAACCGCCGCGAATGGACCATGATGTTCGACGAGCGCCTGCCCGAGGCCAAGGCCCCGCCGGCCTGGTACCTGGAAAAAGTCGCCCGGGTCTTCACCCTGCTGGGCCGCATGCTGCAACCCCTGTTCGCCCCGGGCGAGGAGGCGGACCTGACCAGCGCCGTCCGTCTGCTATGGATCGCCATGCACGGCGTCTGGACCCTCGACGCCGGCGGCAAGCTGTTCATCGTGACAAACGACCCGGTGGAGAAGGTCGCCCACGACATGGTGGATATGTTTTTGGCGGGGTTGGGGGCGCGGAAGGGCGATTAAACCGCATGCACATAGAATTCGAACTGCACCCGATCGACGATATCGCACCTTGGGGTGACGAGAAAAATCCGACCCTGCACTGGTTCGGGCTCACTGACGGACTCTACCGCATTCGCTTGGGGCCGGACTATCTGCTCAGCTATACGGAGGCCGTCCGGGCGCCCTTCGCGCGGGAATGCCCAGAGGCCTACAGCGGCCCCTGCGTGGACTATTACGTGGTCCGGCTGTGGGAAGACCTGATCGAGATGCTGCCCTATGTTCTGGAGCCGGTGCCGAAAGAGTTGATCCGGTATCTCGAGCAGGACTGCGCGGCGATCGATGCATATTTGGATGGTGCACATGAATGGTGGGACGCACAAGATGAAGCGGACGCACCGAGAAAACAGACTGCCAACACAGTCAACGCGGCGACGCTATGGCAGGATGATCGTTTTCTCGATAACAACTATCTCAGCACATCGGCACGCATCTGGATGTGGTCGGAGGGTGACACCGTAAGGATTGCCTGGGACAACCGCGACATCGAGATGAACGGGCAACCCGTCTGGTCAGCGCAGCGCGACTCCTACAGCCTTTCCCGCCAGGCATTCCTGGACGCCATCAAAGAATTCGACCGCGCCCTGATCGCGCAGATGGCGACCCGGGTCGATCAGGTCTGCAAGCATTGGAACCGGCCAGATATCCATGTCGATTTCGACGGGCTGAAACGGAACCAGCAGGATCGGGCGACTTGGCTGCAAAACAAGATGGATCAGCTTGATTTTTATGTAACTGACTGGGAT
>DAOVHN010000066.1 GCA_030671915.1 Pseudomonadota bacterium | reverse complement strand
TCGCGCTGGCCAATAACATCCTCCAGACCCACCGCCTCACCGCCCCCATCCCCGCATAACCGCCCGGTGGGGCGCCGGAAAGCCAACCGCCAGCACGCAAAAACCCGCCGCATGGCCAATTCCGCGCGCCCGGCAAACGCCGACGCCAAAAGCATTGCCCGAAAACCCGCAGCCCAGCAGAATGCAGCCCGCGGGCAGATACATTCACAAGCTCTCAGGATGAGGCCGCTGGCCGGCGTCGAGTTCGCTCGGTCTACTGCCCCCGCATCGCCTTGACCTCGGCGTCGCTTGGCATGTAGTCGGCGCCGTCGGCGTAGCGCCAGTTTACCATGATGCCCCGGCCGTCCTTCAGCGCGGTGCGGCCGACATAGGCGCCCATGGTGGCCTGGTGGTCGATGGCGCGGAAGGTGAAGGGGCCGGTGGGGGAATCCACGGTAATGCCCTCGGCCGCCGCGATCATCTTGTCGGTGTCGGTCGATCCGGCCTTGCCGATGATGGTGGCGATCGCCTTGAAGGTGTTGTAGCCGACTACCGAGCCGAGCCGCGGATAGTCGTTGTACCTGGCGCGGTAGGCGTTGACGAAGCGGCGATGCTCCGGCGTGTCGATGGCGTACCAGGGATAGCCCGTGACGATCCACCCCTCGGGCGCCTCGTCCTTCAGCGGGTCGAGATATTCCGGCTCGCCGGACAAGAGGCTCACCACCTCGCGCCCCTCGAACAGGCCACGCAGCTTGCCCTCGCGGACGAACTTGGCGAGGTCGCCGCCGAAGGTGACGTTATAGATGGCGTCCGGCTTGGCCGCCGCCAGCGCCTGGGCCTCGGCCCCGGCGTCGATCTTGAACAGGGCCGGCCATTGCTCGGCGACGAATTCCACGTCCGGCTGGCGCTTCACAAGCTGCGCCTTGAAGGCCGCCACGGCGTCCTGGCCGTATTTGTAGTTCGGCGCGATGGTCGCCCAGCGTTTCAGGCCCAGCTTCGCCGCTTCCTCGGCCAGCATGGCGGCCTGCATTGTGGTGTTGGGGCGCAGGCGGAAGGTGTATCGGTTGCCCTTGGCCCAGGTAAGCGCGTCCGACAGCGGCTCGGCGGCGACGAACATCACCTTGTTCTGCTTGGCGAAATCGGTGACCGCCAGGCCGATGTGGGAGAAGAAGGTGCCGGCCAGCATGACCACGCGATCGCGGCTGACCAGTTCCTCGGCGATCTTGACCGCGTCGCCCGGCTTGCCGGCATCGTCGCGCGAGATGACCTCGATCTGCCGGCCCAGCACGCCGCCGGCGCTGTTGATCTCGTCGACCGCCAGTTCCCAGCCGTTCTTGTAGGGCTGGGTGAAGGCGGGCAGGCGCGTATAGCTGTTGATCTCGCCGATCTTGATGGTCTCGGCCGCCCCGGCGCCGCCGGCGAGGGCCGAAGTCGCGATAACGGCCGCGGCGGCTGTAAGGAATGTCCGTCTGGTTTTCATGTTTTTGTCTCCCTGTTTTATTTGCCGTTTGAATTTTGCCTTATTGAAGAGCAGAGAGTGCTTCAGCGCAACCCGTCTTCTCCCTTGATCTCGTCGGCCCTCAGGCCGCCGACCCGTTCGTGAATGCGCCCGCCCGTGGTCATGGCCAGCACGAAGACGATCTCGTTGGCGCGCGGCGCATCGTTGAGGCTCACTTCCATGCCGCTGAAATGGCTGCGCACATAGGCCGCGTTTATATGGCCCAGCGGCACGTCCAGCCGTGCGCCCATGCCACCGACTTTCACCGACGATGGCACGATGGCCGCGGCGTCGCCCAGCAGCTGGCGCATCGCATAGCCGCCGGGCACATGCCACAGCGCGCAATGCTCCAGCTCGCCGGCCTCGCCGACGATGGCGCCCTTGCCGTAGGATTCGATTGCCCCCGGGTCGCCGCCCAGCGCATCGATCAGCCGCCTGGACATTTCCAGACCCAGCGGCTTCAGCGCCTCCATCATCGGTGTGATGTCGGGCTCGTAACGGCCCGCATATGGGTTTTCGACGACCGCCAGCACGGCCGCCGCGCGGATCGGTTCACCGGCCACGGGTCCGCCCTCGTGGAAGGTTTCGTCGACGAGCGTGTGGTATTTGCGGATTTTGATCTCGACCATGTCTGCTCCCTGTATTTCTGTCAGGCGGCGGCCGGCAGGGCTTTGGCAAGCTCCGGCCCGACCACCCGGTATGTTTCGTATAGCGCCAGCACGGCGCCATGGATCAGCCCGGCCTCCCGCATGGCCTCCGCGCAGGCCAGCCCGGCATCCAGGGCGGCGTCGCGCGATGCCTCGTCCAGCGGCCCGACGGAAACGGTAACCGGCAGCGGCCCAAGGTCGCTGTCCGGGTCCAGCGCTTGTGCCGGACGCCGTTCGATCGCGGGATGATCGACATTCACCCTGTTGGCGATCAGCGTGGCGGCGACGTCGGCGGCAGCGGCGCTACGGGCCAGCACCGTCACCGCGTCGGCGATGCCCAGGCTGAAGCTGCGCCCCTGCCGGCCGCTGGTGGCGACGCCGCGCACCGGCATGGCGTGGGTAATCGTGAACCGGCCCGCCGGTTCGGGGGCCTCGGGGCGGTCGACCAGCCCCACCGTGAATTCAGCGCCGTCCTCCAGGTGGATTGCAATGTCGCCGCCATTGTTCGCATAGGCGCGGTGCAGCCGCCGTCCTTTCACCATCGCGGCCAGCACCTCATCGGCCACGGCCCCGGCCACGCCGGCCATCGGGGTCACGAATACGCCCCGGTGCAGGCGGGCGGCCTCGGCCATGCGCCGCGCCGTGCTATAGCGGAAGGAATCGGCGGTCATGTCTTCGGCCATGGGCTGGCGCAGGCGGGGCAGCTCGCCGACCAGTTCCGGCAATAGGGTGCGGAACCGTGCGATGGCCTGCCGGTAGGCGGCGGCGACCTCGTCGTGCTCGCCGTCGGCCTCGACGATCAGGTCGGTCGGCCCGTACTGCAGATGCAGCCGCTTGCCGTCCGGCAGCATGGCGATTTGCGGGCCACGGGCCATTAGTGGCTTCCCTTCTTTCGCGGGTCGAAGGGCCAGGGATTGTCCGGGCTCCATTCGGTCAGGCGTTTACTTACGCTCTGCGTTGCTTCGTCAAAGTCGCGGACGCTTTTCATATAGCCGCCCAGTGCCTGGTAATCCTCGCGCCGCATGGTGAACTCGATGGGGCCGACCAGCGCCGGCGTTGGCACATAGCCGAAGGCGTTATCAGGCATCCGCATGACATCGGCCATGATCGTGATGCCGCCGCCGGGCCAGACATAGACCGGCGCGCCGCCGCAGGTGACGCGGGTCAGCGCATCCCTGACCGAGCGGGTCAGCCCGACCGGGTTTTCGGTGACGCCGGCGCGCAAGCTGCCGCCCGCGCCCGCCATGAACAGCACCGACGTCAGCGCCGGCTCGCAGTTCTCGCCGATGCGATCCACCACCACCGTCAGGTCGGCGGGCATCGGCGCCTTTACCGGCTTGCAATCCTCGTCCAGCACGTAGAATTCGGCATCCTCGCCGGTGGTGCTGACCATCAGCAACCTCAGGCCCGGCCAGGCGACTTGCCCGTCGATGGAGTCGATAATGGTCAGCGGATCGGTAACGTCGGTGCCGCCCCAGCCGGTGCCGTGCCCGGCGACCTGGAAATAGCGTCCGGGCGTCGATTTGCGGCCGCGCACCCGGATGCCGGTCGGCTTCATGTCCAGGAACTTGCCGGCCTGGTGCTCGCTCAACACACCGGTGATATGGTCGTCCACGACGATCACCTCGTCGGCATGGCCGAACCACTGCTGGGCGAACATGCCGATGGTGGCCGAGCCGCAGCCGACCCGCATGCGTTCTTCCATCACATCGTCGATCCGCGGGGGCCTGCCGGCCTGCAGCAGCATCTTCGCGCCGCCCTCGACCTGCAATTCGGCAGGCTGCTTGTTGCACAGCGACAGCATCATCTGGCAGGTGACGTTGCCTTCCTTCTTGCTGCCGCCGGTGAGATGACGCACCCCGCCCAGCGCCAGCATCTGCGAGCCGTATTCCGCGGTCGTCACATGGCCGACCTGCTCGCCATCGCACAGCACCGAGGCCCGTTCCGGGCCGATATAGCGGTCGGTGTCGATCTTCACCTTCAGCCCGCAATAGCTGAAGATGCCCTCGGTGACGACGGTCACCATGTCGATGCCATTATGCCGGCTGGACACGATGAAGGGCGCCGGTTTGTAGTCCGGATAAGTGGTACCCGAGCCGATGCCGGTCAGGAATGTCTCGCCGCGCGGCAGGATATCGCCGTCCCAGTCCCGGGCGTCCGACAGGAAGGGCACGACTTCGCCCTCGTCCGACAGAGTCTTGTGGATCATGGTCACCGGATCGACCCGCGTCAGCCGCCCATCCCGGTTGGCGTAGCGGTCGCAGGCGCCGGCGCGTCCCTCGCGGATGCGGCACAGCACGGGGCAGGCGTCGCATACAACGATGCCGTCCGGTTTGACCTTGCGTTCTTTGTCTTCAGCCATGGTCTCTTGCCTTGATAGCCGCGCGCACCCTGTGGGGCGTCGCGGGCAGTTGCTCAATCCTGATACCGGCCGCATGTTCGATGGCGCCCAGAATCGCCGGCGCGGTGGGAATCAGCGAATGTTCGCCGATGCCCTTGGCGCCGAAGGGGCCGGTAGGTTCCGGGTCCTCCACCAGGATCACCTCGATCGGCGGCAGGTCGCCGATGGTGGGGATCAGGTAGTCATGCAAATTGTCGGTGCGGCCCGGCACATATTCCTCCATCAGCGCATAGCCCAGGCCCTGCGCCACGCCGCCATGGATCTGGCCTTCCAGTTGTTGGGTGTTAATCGCGCGCCCGACATCGTGCGCGGCGGCCACGCCCAGCACTTTCACGGTCCCCAGATCCGTATCCACCTCGACCCGGGCGATTTGCGCCCCGAAGCCGAAGGTCCCGTATGGCTTGCCCTGGCCGTTCTCGTCCAGCGGCGTGGTCGGCGGATCGAACCAGCCCTCGCCGGTCAGCACGTTGCCGCGCGCGTCCGCCTCCAGCGCGCCCAGGTCGATCTCGTGGGCTCCCGTGCCGTCGCGCACCGCGATCCGCCCCCCGGCGACCTCGATCGCGGCGTCGGCGACGGCGTTGGTCAGGCGCAGAATCCGAGCCCGCAAATCCTCGCCCGCCAGCTGTGCCGCGCGCCCCGACACATAGGTCTGGCGCGAGCCCGAAGTCTTGCCGGCATCCGCCGTCAGGTCTGTGTCGCCCATGATGTAATGGAATTGCGACGCCGCGATGCCCAGCGCGTCCGCCGCGATCTGCACCATCACCGTGTTCGCCCCCTCGCCGATATCGACCGCGCCGGTATAGAGGGTCACGGTCCCGTCCGCCGCTATACCGACATGCATGGTCGAGGGGTTGGAGATGGAGGTATTGCCGCAGCCGTACCAGACGCTGCCGATTCCGACGCCGCGCCGTAGCGCGCTGTTGGCGCCCTCATTGTACGTATCGGCGGCGGTGCGCCATTCCGCCCAGCGTTCGCGCAGGGCTTCCAGGCATTCGGCCTGGCCGGCGCTGGCTTCCAGCGCGTAGCCGGTGGAAATCTCGTCGCCCTTGCGCAGTGCGTTGATATGGCGGAATTCCAGTTGGTCGATGCCCGTACTTGCCGCCAGACGGTCCATCAGCGCCTCATGCACCAGCGCGCATTGCGGCACGCCGAAACCTCGGAAAGCCCCGGAGGGCGCCATATTGGTCAGTACCGCGCGCGTACGCGCCCGCAAGTTCGGTACATGATAGGGGCCGGGGCAGTGAATCGGCACCCGGTCGGCCACGGTCGGCCCCCAGGACGCATAGGCGCCGGTGTCGAAGTCGCCGGTGAAATCGTACGCGGTCAAACGCCCATCCGCGTCGCAGGCCGCCCTGGCCCGCATCCGCGCTGGATGCCTCTTGGTGGTCGAGGCCATGGACTCGGGGCGGCTGTACGTGCAGCGCACGGGCCGGCCGATGACCCATGCGGCGACCGCCAGCAAGGGCTGTACCGACTGGTCCAGCTTGGAGCCGAACCCGCCGCCGCAGGCCGAGGGGATGATGCGCACCCGGTCGCGCTCCAGCCCCAGGATGTTGGCCGTTTCCTCCAGGTCCATATAGGGCGCCTGGGTGGTGGCGAAGATTTCGATCCGGTCGCCCACGCGCCGCGCCCAGCCGGCCTCCGGCTCGATATAGGCATGCTCCACGAAACCAGTCTCCATGCGCGCCTCGGCGACATGGGCGGCGTCGGCCAGCGCCTTGTCGAGGTCGCCCTTCACCAAATTGCCGCGCGCCAGGATATTGTCGGGCTTGTCGTCCTGCACCGCCGGCGCATTGTTCGCCAGCCCGCCGTCGACGCCGAGAACGGGCGGCAGGATCGTCCATTCGATGGTCAGGTCTTCGTCGCGGATGGCGCGAATCGTCGCCTCGTCGCCGACCAGCGCGGCCACCGCCTCGCCCCGGAAACGGGCGATGCCGTCGGCCAGCGCCGGCTGGTCCTTGATATGGGGGTAGATGCCGAAGCCGTTATGGCCGGGTACGTCGGCCGCCGTGATCAGCCGGACCAAGCCGGGGAAGCGCGCCCGCAGCGGCCCGTCGTCGCCGATCGAAAACCGCGCCCGCGGATGGGGCGAGCGTACGGCGCGCAGCCACAGCGACCCTTCCGGTGCGGCATCGGCGGCATAGATTTCCGCGCCGGTCACCTTCGGCTCGCCGTCCACCTTGGCCATGGCGGACCCTACTGCTTCGCCGGCGGCGGGCTCCTCGGCCGGCGGTGGGTTGCCGGCATCCATCACCGCATCAATGATCTTGCGATAGCCGGTGCAGCGGCACAGGACGCCACCCAGCGCATCCTTCACCTGTTGTTCGTCCGGTTTCGGCTCGGCGCGCAGCAGTTCCGCCGAAGCCATCAGCATGCCGGGCGTGCAGATGCCGCATTGCGCCGCGCCGTGGCGATGGAAGGAGTCCTGCAGCTTTCGCATCGCCGGGTCATCCGCCAGCCCTTCGACTGTTTCGACTCGCCGGCCCTCCACCTGGGCCGCCGGGACCATGCAGGCGCATACTTGCTCGTCGTCGATCAGCACCGTACAGGCGCCGCAATCGCCCGCCTCGCAGCCCACCTTGACGCCGGTCAGCCCCAGTTGCAGCCGCAGCACGTCGCTAAGCCGCGCCATCGGGTCCGCCTCGACGCTGGCGTCGCGGCCATTGACGGTGAAGGCAATTACATCGCTCATGCCGCGCCCCCTCCCTGTTCGCGCAAGGCCCGGCGCAGGAGGGTCAGCGCCGCGTCCAGGCGATAGGCGGCCGTCGCGCGCACATCGTCGATGGGGTTCAGCGGCGCCATATGCGACGGGTCCGGTATATCCGCCAGCCCGGCATCGAGGACGCATCCCCGCAACGCCGCCTCCAGCGCCGGCAGCCTTTGCGCCACGGGCGAGCAGGCGCCCACCGCCACCCTTGCCTCCGCCACGCTCCCGTCCGCCGCCGGCACCAGCAGCACGGCGACCATGGCGATAGAGATCACCAGGTACTGGCGCGTGCCCAGCTTCAGGAAACTGCCGCGCGCGCCGTCCGGCACCTTCGGTATCAGGAGCGCGGTAACCAGTTCGTCGGCACGGCGTTCGGTGGCGCGGTTGCCGGTCACGAATTCGCCCACGGGCAGGGTGCGGACCGACCCGGCCGCACTCAGTTCCACCGACGCGTCCAGCACCAGCAGGTTCGGCATGCCGTCCGCCGCGGGCGAGGCGTTGCAGACATTGCCGCAGATCGTGCCGGCGTTCTGCACCTGCGCGCCGCCGACTTGCCGCGCCGCGGCCTTCAGCCCATCGAAGGCGGGCGGCAAATCGGCCCGGCCGAGGTCCGACCAGCGTGTCAGTGCGCCGATGCGCCAGTGATCGCCCACATCGGTAATACCGGTCAGGTCGGGAATCGCGGTGATGTCCAGAATATCATCGTCGAGCGGTCGCCCGACCCGCGCCGGATAGTAATCGGTGCCGCCGGCCAGCAGGATGCGCGGGCCCGCCGCCAGTTGGGCGACCGCTTCCTCAATAGTTCGTGGGCGCAGATAGCTGCCCATGGTCGCACCCCATAATCACCTGCGCCGCCGTGCAGCAGGCTCGGCGCTGCATGGTATTTATCGTTCGCATGCGAATAGATTAGAAGCCCGACGCGGCCTCATGTCAAGGGCGCCGTGGGCAATCGCGCCGATTCAGGTAATTTTGGCGAGCAAGGCGAGAAACTGCTTCTGCTCCTCCGGCGTAAGCGGCTCCAGGGTTTCCGCCGTGACCTGTTTGCCCAGCGGAACCAGACGCTCGACCATCGCCTCGCCTTCGGTAGTCAGGCTCAGCAATGTGCGCCGGCGATCTTCCGGATCGTCCTTGCGGCTGATCAGGTTCTTGGCCAGCAGACGTTGGGTCACGCCCTGGCTGGTCGCCGGGTCCATGGCCACCGAGCGGCCGAGCCGGTTCTGCGAGACCGTCCCGAAATCGCGGATCTTCACCAGCGCCGCGAACTGGGGCGGAGTCAAGCCCTCTGTCATAACCTCCTGGAAGACTGCGCTGGCGCGCTGATGGGCGCGGCGCAGCAGATGACCGATCTGGTCCTCGAGAACATAGCCATTGCCGGCGCCACCGGCAGGCTTGGTTTCGACTTCAATCACTGTATTTGGGTCCTTTGGCCCCATCTCATCCTATATTTTAACCGTTTGATTGTCTAGATAGGGTGCATTCGCTGCTGCGGCAAGTAACC
>DAOVHN010000483.1 GCA_030671915.1 Pseudomonadota bacterium | reverse complement strand
TACGATCTACCTGGATAGCCGGCTCGACGCCGACCAGATCCGCGAATTCGGCTTCCAACAGGTCATCCTGGCGACCGGTGCGCGCTGGCGCGGCGACGGGGTAGGGCGGAAGCACCGCGAACCGATCCCCGGCCACGACGCCGTCAATATCCTGACGCCCAACGATATCATGGCCGGTAAGGCGGCCGAGGGTCGGGTGTTGCTGTTCGACGACGATCACTACTACATGGGCGGCGTGCTGGCCGAAAAATTGCGGCTGGACGGCCATGAGGTAACCTTCGTGACGCCGGCGGCCGACGTGTCCAACTGGACCCACTTTTCCATGGAGCAGGCGCGAATCCAGACGCGGCTGCTGGAACTGGGCGTCGAGATTGTCCCGCTGCACGGTATCGCCGAATTGCGGCCGGGTGTCGCGACCCTGTCCTGCGTCTATACAAGCCGTACCCGCGATATCGAGTGCGACACCGTCATGCTGGTAACTTCGCTGACCCCGAATAATATGTTATATCAATTGCTTGTTGACGATACGTCAGCGCTTGAATTAGCAGAAATAAAATCGGTTTCGGCCATAGGCGACTGCTTGGCTCCCGCGACCATCGCGGCTGCCATCCATGCCGGCCACAAGGCCGCCCGCGGGCTCGATGAGGCGCCGGTGGAAGGCGTTCCGTTCAAGCGTGAATTACCCGCGATCGGTGGATGAATCGGGAGGTTTCGAAAACTTGCCGCAAACGCTATATTTTGTTGTTCGCAGGCGCAATAAAGGCTAGGTTTCGCGTTCCCGCACAATAACCGAATCGCCAAGCATTGAGCACCGACGAAACGACGCCCCAGGATCCTTCGAGCGTTCCCCAGATAACGATCGAAGAGGAGATGAAACGCTCCTACCTCGATTACGCCATGAGCGTGATCGTGAGCCGCGCCCTGCCCGATGTCCGCGACGGGCTGAAACCGGTGCATCGCCGCATCCTGTTCGCCATGAAACTGGGCGGATATACCTCCGACAAGTCCTACAAGAAATCGGCGCGCATCGTCGGTGATGTGATCGGCAGCTGGCATCCCCATGGCGACCAGTCGATTTACGACGCCATGGTGCGCATGGCGCAGGATTTCTCCTTGCGGCTGTTGCTGGTCGACGGCCAGGGTAATTTCGGTTCGATGGACGGCGACCCGCCGGCCGCCTACCGTTATACAGAGGCGCGCCTGACCAAGGCCGCCGAGTCGATTCTGGAGGATATCGACAGGGACACTGTCGATTTTCAGCCCAACTACGACAACAGCCAGCAGGAGCCCACGGTCCTGCCGGCGACTTTACCGAACCTGCTTGTCAACGGCGCCGGCGGCATCGCGGTAGGCATGGCGACCAATATCCCGCCTCACAATCTGGGCGAGGTGATCGACGCCTGCATGGCCTATATCGAGGATTGCGACATCTCCATCGACGGGCTGATGGAACATGTACAGGGACCCGATTTTCCCACGGGCGGCGTGATTCTCGGCCGTTCGGGGATTCGTAGCGCCTATCACACGGGCCGCGGCTCCGTCGTTATTCGGGCGCGCACCCATTTCGAGGACGTCTCGAAGGACCGCCAGGCCATCGTCGCCACCGAGATGCCCTACCAGGTCAACAAGGCGCGGCTGGTGCAGCGGATTTCCGAGGTCGTACGCGAAAAGATCGTCGAGGGCATATCCGACCTGCGCGACGAATCCGACCGCGATGGCGTGCGTGTGGTTATCGAACTCAAGCGCGACGCCATCGCCGAAGTTGTGCTGGCCCAGCTTTTCCGCCATACGCCGTTACAATCCAGTTTCGGGGTGAACGCGCTGGCGCTCAACAATGGCCGGCCGGAGCAGCTTGATCTCAAGCAGTTTATTGTCGCCTTCGTCGCGTTCCGCGAACAGGTCATCACGCGGCGCACTGCCTTCGAATTGCGCAAGGCGCGCGAGCGGGCCCATGTGTTGGCCGGTCTGCTGGTGGCGATCACCAATATCGACCCGGTGATCGCGCTGATCCGCGCTGCGCCCGACCCCGCCAGCGCACGCCAGGCGCTGATGAACAGCGACTGGCCCGCCGGCGACGTGGAGCCCTTCATCCGACTGATCGACGATCCGGGCCACGAGATCATCGACGGCATGTACCGCCTGTCGGAAATCCAGGCCCGCGCGATTCTGGAATTGCGGCTGCAGCGCCTGACTGGGCTGGAGCGTGACAAATTGACAGCCGAGACCGAGGAATTATCGAGAAAAATAAAAAACTACATAGAGATACTCCAATCTCGAGAGAGATTGATCGAAGTCATGCGTGGGGAATTGCAGGCGGTGCGCGACAAGTTCGCCGATGACCGCCGCACCACGCTGGAAGAGGCGGAGTTCGAGCATGACATCGAGGATCTGATCCAGCGCGAGGACATGGTCGTCACCGTCACCCATGGCGGTTATATCAAGCGCGTGCCGCTGTCGATGTACCGGGCGCAACGCCGCGGCGGCAAGGGCCGTTCGGGCATGAGCACCCGCGAAGAGGATTTCGTCAGCGAGGTCTTCGTCGCTTCGACCCATACGCCGATCCTGTTCTTCTCGACCGCCGGCATGGTCTATCAAATGAAAGTTTACCGCCTGCCCATGGGCAGCCCGCAGGCGCGCGGCAAGGCAATGGTCAATCTATTGCCGCTGGATGAGGGCGAGACCATCTCCACCGTCATGCCCTTGCCGGAAGACGAAGAAAGCTGGAGCCAGCTCAATGTCATGTTTGCCACCGCCGGCGGCAATGTACGGCGCAACCTGCTGTCCGACTTCGTGAATATCAAGTCGAACGGCAAGATCGCCATGAAGCTGGACGAAGGGGACAGGCTGGTCAATGTGCGAACCTGCGCCAAGGATCACG
>DAOVHN010000020.1 GCA_030671915.1 Pseudomonadota bacterium | reverse complement strand
GTGTCCCATTGCTGGACCGGAAAACTGAAATAGCGCTTGCGCGAGAACGAGGCCAGCACGACCGATACGATCGGAATGTACAGGAAAACAAGGATGCAGGTGGTCCAGATCCCGATCAGCATGCCCGTGACGTTGCGGTCCTTGCGTCCCATCGTCAGCGCCGCCCCATGATCCGGTCGAGGTCGAGCCGCAGCAACAGCAGCAGCACCAGCCCGCCGGAAATCACCATGACCAGCACCGAGAGCGCCGCGCCCCGCGGCCAGTTCTGGGCGAAGGTGAAAGCGGACTCGATATCGTCGGCGATCATGATCACCCTCTGCCCGCCGAGAATCTTGGATTCCGCCAGCGATCCCAGGGCCAGCACGAAGGTCAACAGCCCGCCTATCATCAGGCCGGGCGAGGAAAGGGGAAGCTCGATTTCACGGAACACGGCCATGCGGGTGGCGCCGAGGTCGAAGGCGGCCTCCTTCAGCGTCTCGGGCACCATCGACAGGCCCAGCACCATCGGGAACAGCATGAAAGGCAGATAGACATAGACCAGGCCAAGCACGATGGCCGGCACGGTATAAAGGATCGAGGGCACGCTCAGACCGAAGAGATACAGCGCACTGCCATCCATGATGCCGTTCTTGAGAAGGAACAGCACCCAGCCGAACAGGCGAATGTTTTCCGAGACCAGCAATTGCAGCACGACCAGCAGGGTGATCAGGTTAGCCCATTTGCCGAACAGCTTTGCCATGCCGTAGGCCACCGGATAGCAAATCAGTATCAGGATCACGACGGTGACCGCGGACAGGTACAGTGACCAGCCAAAGGAAATGTAGTAGCTGCCGGCGGCACTGGAGATGAAGTTGTCCAGGGTTGGCGTTTGTGCCAGCGAAAAAGTCCTGGGCGGCATCAGGCTGTACCACCAGACCAGGATCAGCGGCCCGACAAAACCACCCAGCAGGAACAGGGTGACCGGTACGGCCGCCAGCACGCCGGGCTGGCGCAGCCATTGCATCAAGGGTTTGCCGGCCCGTTCCGCCATCGCCCCTACTCCGCCACCAGGATGGCGTCTTCGGGCTGCCAGCCGATTGTGACCTCGTCGTCCAGTTGGCCGGAATAGCGTTCGTCGCGCAGCCGCTCGACAACCCAAGTGGCGCCCTCGGCCATGCGAATCTGATACTGAATCCGTGAGCCCAGGGAATATTCGTTGAACAGCCTGCCACTCAACTTGTTGGTCATTTCGGCGGCATTATCGCCGATGCGCACGACCTCCGGACGGACCACCAGGAAGCCTTTTTCGAAATCGGCGCCCATGTCGTGGGCGGCCAGTTCTATCCCGCTGTTGGCTACGCGCACCCTGCCCTCGCCCGCCTTGTCAACCTCCAGCACGTTGACCTCGCCCATGAACTGGGCGACGAACTTGTCATTCGGCTGATTGTAGATCTCGTCGGGCGAGCCGACCTGCACCAGCCGGCCCCGGCGCATGATGCCGATGCGGTCGCTCATCACCATTGCCTCTTCCAGGCTGTGGGTGATGTAGACGAAGGTCTTGCCGGTCATCCGGTGGATGTCCTTCAACTCCTTTTCCAGCGTTTTGCGCAGCCGGAAATCGAGCGCCGAGAGCGGCTCGTCGAAGAACAGGATTTCCGGATCGAAAGCCAGGGCCCGGGCCAGCGCCACGCGCTGCCGCTCACCGCCGGAACATTGGTTGACGCCCTTGTCGTAGTATGACAGCGGCAGATGGAGCTGTTCCAGCAGCTCCTCCGCCCGCTTGCGGCGCGCCACTTTGTCGACGCCGCGGATTTTCAATGAAAACTCGACGTTTTCGCCCACCGTGCGGTGCGGAAACAGGGCCAGCGACTGGAACACCATGCAGGTCGGGCGATGGTTCGCCGGCACGTCGTTGATGCGTTCGCCACGCAGCAGGATATCGCCGTCTGTCGGCTTGTCCATGCCGGCCAGCATGCGGATTATCGTGGTCTTGCCGCTGCCGGACGGGCCGACGATTGTGAAAAGCTCGCCCTCGACGATATCGAGATTGAAATCGTCCACGGCGGTAAAGTCACCGAATTTCTTGACGATGTTTTTCAGTTCCAGGATCGGGCGGTCTGTATTGCTGCTCATACCAAGGCTCGTTGATAATGACTCATTTGACCGGGTTCCCTTGTCCGTTGGCAAGGCGCGGCCCTCCGGGTGCGTTGCGGCCCTTGCCCGATGCGGCGGCATCGCGCCGCGGACCGCGCCTGTCCGGCGGGCCGCCGCGCGCCATCAAATGGGTCATTATCAACGATCCTTGGTATGATCTACGCTTTCGATGAACTGTAAGTGAACTGGGCAGAATGGCGCCCCCGATCATCCCACGATGGGCATGCGGGAGCGCCAGTCCAATTAACCTGTGAACACGGTGGCTGGTCTCAGCCCTCGCGCTCGCGCTTGGCCGCCGAGTAGATTTCGTACATTTCGGCGTAATCCGGGTTGATATCGTAATCGGCCGAGTTGGCCATTTCCTGCTCCAGGCTGTCCCACTGGATGGCATCCAGCTCTTCCTTGTTGAACAAGGCCAGGACATCCTTTGCGCCCATCTGGGTCACCGGATTGTAGGTGCCCTCGGCGAACGCGACCTTCTTGGAAACGTCGCCGCGCTGCACATAGGCCAGGAATTCCTCGGCCAGCGGCGAAATCTGCGGGTGGTTGACCACGGAAGTCAACTCGATCCATACGATGCCGCCCTTGCCATCCATCGGGCCCGAATTCGGCGTAATGCCGCGGACCTGTTTGGCGCCGTCGAAACGGGCCGGCGAGGCCGTATAGGTGCCGCCGGTGAAGTAGGCGTCGATTTCGCCGTTGATCAGGGCCAGGTTCATCGCCACCAGATCGTCGGTCAGCAGCTTTGCGCCGTTGAAGACCTGTTTGGCGACCTTGGTATAGGCGTCCATTTCGGCCTTGTTGTGCTTCTTGAACGGATGCACGTCGGCCGCGATGCACATGTGGTAGATGTTCCAGTTATCGTAGGTCAGAACGCCGTAGCGGCCCTTCATCTTGGGATCCAGGAACAGCTTGAAGCCTTGGTCCTCGGCCATTTTGCGGCTGATCTTGTCGGTGTTGACCACGAAGCTGAACGGGCCGAAACGCTGGGTCATGCCCAACAAATGCTTACCGGTTTTGTCCATGGCCCATTCGTAGGGCGGATGGAACGCCGGCATCATCTTCTCGAACATCGGCTCGAAGCGGTCGCGCGGCAACTCCTTGATCAGCCCTTCTGGCCACATCAATTCGCGGGCCCAGGGATTGTTCAGATTGATCAGGTCCCAGACCTTGGTCTCGCCCGCGCGCAGGCGGTTGACCGCGTCCGGGTCCGAGGTCAGGCCCTCGGCCTTGACGTTGGCCTTGAACTCACGCCGGAACGGGTCCAGCACATCGTCCGAGTTGTAGCCTTCCCAGCAATAGATGTTCAGTTCCTTTTCGCGCCCCGCATGCGCGAAATTTGGCAGGCCCATGGTTCCCGCGGCTGCGGCACCGGCGGCCCAGGCACTCGTCTGTTGCAGGAAATTTCTGCGTGTCTTGTTCGTTTTCATCGTTTCCACCTCCCAAGGCAGGATGTATGTGACGCTTTGCGCCGTTGATATTTTTGTGCGGTGGGCCCCCCGGCCGACCATTTCACCCGCCGCAACGAGCGGTCCCTCAACGGGGATAACTATTCACATTAGCATTAGTCCAGGCAAAAGGGGGAACCTGTCTTGACATCAGGCTTTCCCCATTTGACAGCACACGGACAAACGACACACCGCTCAGCCCAGCCCCATCATGTCCTTGAGTTCCCTCGAAGAGACCACATGGCAGTAGATCATGTTGATGATCTCCAGCTCCTTGCGGTGCAGCTCGTCCGACCCCGCGGCGCAGCAGTCCTCCACCACCACCACATTAAAGCTCTCGTCTGCCAGGCTGCGGACCGTTGACGACACGCACTGGTCGGTGAAGATGCCGCAGACGATGACGTTTTTGATGCCGATATTATGCAGGATCAGGCGCAGATTGGTGCCGGTCAGCGCCGAATCCGTGGTCTTGGTGATCTCGATCTCGTCGCCGATGGCTTGCAGTTCGGGGACCATTTGCGAGGGGTCCTCGTCCTTGGGCAGCAGCAGATAGTTAAAACCCGGCTTCTTCTGGCTGAGCGACCGGTCGCGGCCGTCCTTGGTGTGACAGGCGATGCGAGCGAACAGGCACTCGATATCCTGCTTGCGAAACCGCGTCAGCAAATCGACGATGCGCGGAATGACGATATTGTTCATCCGCTCGTGGAACGGCGCCCAGGTGTCGTAACGCGCCTTATCCTCGCTCGACAGGCCGGCCGGGTCTTCGCGCTCCAGGTAGGTGTTCTGAACATCGATGACCAGCAGCGCCGTTTCCGCGCGCTTCAGGTCCAGGTCTTCCGGTTCCGGCGCGCCTTGGTAATAGATCGAGCGATATGCGGTCTTCCAGTTCATCGAATTCCCTCTTCCTTGTTTGCCATTTTCAGAATCTGAAGGTGAACAGGCCGCGGCGTTCATAAACCTCGGCCGCCTCCTCGACGAATTGCGCAAGCCTTTCCGCCCCGTAGTCGTCGCGCAGCCTAGCGGCGGCTGCCTCCAGCGCGGTCTTGTCGGGGGCGCGGCCCGGGCGCAGCAGCTCGTAGACCTCCATGATGAACTCCTGCGGCAGGTCGGCCATTTCCGAGGCGCGCTCGAAATTGCCGGCCAGGGTGGCGCGGTTGGCATCGCGCGCGATTTCGGCCTGTTGCAGCAAGGCGTCTGGCGTGATGCGCAAATCCTCCATCTCGACCTCGCCGGAAAGAACCTCGTCCAGGGTCAGATCCGCAAGCCCCTTGCCGCGTCGGCCGCGCACCAGTTCCGGCCGGCGTTCGGCCAGCGGATAATCGGCGATACCGAGTTTGCTCTCGCTCATGTGGCGCTCTCCTTGAATTCGACGGTAACGTCTTCGGGCGCCGCGCCCTCGCTGGTCAGCCCCGTCTCGATCGCATAGATCAGCGCCACCCTGGCATGGTAGCGCGCGCCCATCGCCTCGCCGCGGGTCGGCACCACCACCGGGTCGGGCATCTCGCCCAGCGCATAGGTCGCCGCGTTGGCGCCCAGCTTTCGGTAGTGCTCCAGCCGGGTGATCGGCGCGTTGGAGAAGAGTTCAAGATTGTTGTGCGGCAGGCGGTCTTTCTGGTGGATTACCGCAGTACCCTTGGCCTGGATACCTATGCCGACGCCAGAGCCGGCCAGATGCGCCGCGCTGAGCCCTAGGAACGAGGTATCCCCGGTATGGCGGAACCGTACGATCCGGGCCTTGGCCCCCGCCTCCTCAATGCCGGCGATCATTTTGGCGAGGACACGGCTGAGCGAATGCCCGGCCAGCGTCTGGTATAGCTGCAGGCCGAAGGCCGGGCTTATCCCGATGACGACTTCCTTCGCGTCCCCGCCCTTCCCGGCCGGTCCCATGTCGCGATAGGCGATCCGCGCGGCCTCGGCCGTGCGATGGACCGCCGCGCCGCGCAGAACCTCCTCGCGGTCCAGCACGTCGCGAATATTACACAGCTCGCGCCGCCGTTCCTCGCTCAGCCGGTAGCCGCTGCCTGGCCCGCTATAGTCGTTCGGGTCGTTGATGGCGCCGATGACACGGCCCTCGCGCACGATCGCCGAGGTTTGCAAATAATCGCCGGACACCCGAAGCTTCACCAGGAACAGCAGGTTCTCGGCCTCTTCCACGAAGCCGCGCTTGTGCAGGGCGCGGATCACATCGACGACCGAGATGCCGCGTTCCTTGATAGCCTCGCTGATCGGGGCGACGTCGCGCGGCAGGTAGCTTTCGGTCTCGTCCGAGCCGGAGGCGGCGACGACGCTGGCCTTCATGCGGGCGTCCGGGGCGGCAAGCCCCAGTTCCTCGAATACGGCCGACAAGGCGTCCACCGCGCGGCGGCGCAGTTCCAGCACACGGGTTTCCTCGCCCGGTGTCAGCCCGCCATCGGCCTCGAAATCGCGCTGTAGCACCAGAAATTCCTCCAGCTCCTCGCCGTTGAACAGCGACGGGTTGAAGGAATTGTCGTATTTCAGGATCGTCCCGAACCCGGAACAGATAAAGTCCGACCCGGCCAGCAGGAAGGGCAGGATCTTGGCGCCGATGCGAATTTCGGATTCAGATGAACGCGCGTCGTTGCCCGAGGCGCATTCCAGATCCAGCCACACCGCCAGCAGGTTTTCCGCCATCAGCTCGCGCACACCGCCGGGCATGCTGGCGGCCAGTGGCGCGCCGTCGATGCCGCCGTTCTGGGTACCCTGCGATCCCATGGCGCGCTGCAGGCAGAGGCATCGAGCCTCAAGATACAGCAGCGATTTGGCCTCGTGGAAACCCATCAGCAATTCGGACGCCGCGCCCGAGGTACAGCGCATCTTGATCCCGCGCGAGGCGTAGGCCGCGGCCAGCCAGGCCTTCGACCAGGGCGTATCGTCGCCGTCGATGAAGGCCTTCTCGGTGCCGTAGACCGAGACCGTCTCGGCGTATGAGGTAAAGCCCGCCATGCCGATCTGCAGCTCCTCCGCCTCCTCGCTGGAGCATTGAAACAGCGTCCCGGCCCGGCCCACCGCCGCGCCGACGCAACAGGCCAGCGCGTTCGACCAGGCGTTGCGCGAAACCCGCATGGTCGTCTCGATCTCGTCAAAACCAAAAGCAACAGCGGTGGCGGCGTCGGCGGCCAGTTGCAGCGGGTCGTCCTTGGCATTGGTGACGTGGCCCTGATTGCCCGGCGTTCGGCGCGCGCGCATCTTCGAATAGGCAAAGGCTATCTCCATGGCGTTGAGATGCGCCACCACCTCGGCCAGCTTGGCCGGCGTCATGCCATGCGCCAGTCGCACCATCTCGGCGCGCGGCACATTCATGTCCACCAGCATACGCGCCGCCTGTTCCGACGGCATTGCCATGGCCTGCTTGGCGGCCTCCGGGTCGATATGGTAGCGCGCGATAAACAGGTCGATCATGTCGAAATCGGCTTCCGCCACCCCGTCCATGGAGGTGACCCTGCCATTCTCGACGGTCAGTCCGGGGGACGGGTCGTTTGCACCCTTGAAGGCGGCAAAGCCGTTCTCCGCGTCCTCGACCGCGAAATTATCCAGCCGAAGCGCCCGCTCGTCCCAGTCGGAAAACCGCTTCCAGCGATTAGCGCCGCGGTACTCGTCGGTCGCCATAACCGTACCCGCCCCATTCTGTTCGTCCTCTTATGGCATAAGCATGTTGAGAAACGGGTATCGCCGTCAAGCAAACATTTTTCAGACCCTGGTTTGGGCAATATCGCGACCCCATAGCCGGTTGGCCGGCGGCAAAAAAGCCGCCTGATGGATGGAACCCCGGCACGCTCGTATTGATCAGGGCCTTGTGCTAGCCTCCCGGCTGTTCAAGCGGCTGCGGTCGGGTTATCGAAAAACGGACGGGGCGTCATGACAATTTCCAACAAGCAGTATACGACCGACGAGATTCTGGCGCTGGATGAGCATCTTATCCATGCTTTCGCGGACCTCGATGCGCTGAAGAAGGATGGAGCGCGAACCGCGATTACCGCGGCCGAAGGCGCCTATGTCACGGATTCCGAAGGCAACCGGTTGCTGGACGGGATCGGCGGTTTGTGGTGCGTCAATGTCGGGCATGGCAGGCAGGAGATTATTCGGGCCGTGACTGAGCAATTGAGCCAGCTCGATTATTACTCCACCTTCTATAACCTGACCCACCCAAGCGCGGCGCTGCTGTCGGAAAAGATCGCCGCCTTGGCGCCGGGCGCGCTGAACCATGTTTATTTCGCCAATTCAGGCTCGGTCGCCAACGACAGCGCCATCCGCATCCTGCATCATTACTTCAACCGGCTCGGCAAACCGAACAAGAAGAAGATCCTGTCGCGTATCGGCGCCTATCACGGCTCGACCCATATGGCGGTCGCCATGACCACGCCGGCCTACCGGGTGGGTTGGGACTCGGCCGACGAACTGGTCCATTTTCTGTCCTCCCCATACGCCTACCGGCGGCCCGACGGCATGGCCGAGGCGGAATTTCTGGATTTCCTGATCGACGAGTTGGACGATACGATCGAGAAGATCGGCGCGGACAACATCGCCTGTTTCATCGCCGAGCCGATCCTCGGCGCCGGTGGCGTCATCGTGCCGCCCGACGGCTACCACGCGCGCACCCGCGCGGTTTGCGGGCGGCACGACATCATGTATATCTCGGACGAGGTGGTAACGGCGTTCGGCCGCCTGGGCCACATGTTCGCCTCGCAAGACGTCTACGGATTCGAGCCGGACATCATCACCAGCGCGAAAGGGCTGACCTCCGGCTATCAGCCGTTGTCGGCCACCATCGTCTCGGATGAAATCCACGAGGTCATCTCGGGGCCCGACGGGATGTTCCTGCACGGCATGACCTATTCCGGGCATCCCGCCTGCTGCGCCGCGGCGCTGGCCAATATTGCCATCCTGGAAGACGAAGACATCTGCGGCCGTGTGCGCCGGCTCGGCCCGGTTTTCGAGACCGCGCTGAAAGGGCTTGGCGACCTACCGATCGTCGGCGAGGTGCGCGGCAGCCACTTCATGATGGGCATCGAGTTCGTGAAGGACAGCGCGACGAAAGAAATTTTCGACGCCGAGACCAAGGTCGGCCCGCGCGTCGCCCGCCATGCCCAGGACCGTGGCCTGGTGGTGCGCCCGCTGGCCCATATGGCAGTTCTCTCACCGCCGCTGATCCTGACCGAAGCCGAAATCCAGACCATCGCCGACATACTGCGCGACAGCATCCAGGCTACTTGCGACGATCTGGGCCGCGAGGGGTTACTGTAGGGCGTTACTGCCGCCAGAAGACAGCGGCCAGGATTATGCTCCCGCCCAGGATCGTCTCGGTATTGGGAATTTCGGCAAGCAGCAACCATGCCCAGACCGGGGCCAGGGGTGTTTCCAAGGCGCTGAGGAGACCGGTTTCGACGGCTGGAAGACGGCGCGCGCCCTCTACCAGCGTTACGTAGGCGAGCGCGTGCACCAACCCGAACCCCGCCATCGCCGGCAATTCGGCGACCGGGGCATCAAGCACGTCGGTCATGGCCAGCGCCACGCCGGCAAGGACCAGCGAACTGGCTATCATCGGCGCGCTTGACGGGGTCGACGGGAAACGCCGGTAGATCACGAAAATCACGGCCATCGACAAGGTCATCCATAAGGCCAGCAGATCGCCGGCCAGATTCGGTGTTTCAAGAGAACCGCCGACGATCACCGCCACGCCCGCCAGGGCAGCGAGGCTGGCGAGCAATGTCCGCCTCGCCGGAATTTCACCCAGCCAGATCCAGGCGAGCCCGCCCGCGGCGAAGGGCGCGACGGCGTATATGAGGGCAACATTGGCGATGGCGGTAAGCTTGAAGGCCGGGATGAAGGCCGCCGTTCCGGCGCTGGATGCCAGCACGACAGACCATCCCGGACGTCCCATGGCGGCAAATTCCGCGCCCATCGCAGCCCTGTCCCGCCAGACCAGCCAAGCGGCGAGAAACCCGGCCGAAAACAGTCCGCGCCAGAAGATAATCGTCCAGGCGTCCGAGGCGATGCCCTTGGCGAACAGGCCGGCTGTGCTGTAAATCACGGCCGATATCACGACCAAGACAATGCCGGTCCGGTAAATTCCCTCGGTGCTGATCATTTTCTGTGTGTCCCCTCGCCTTTCATTGTGGGGTAAAACCACAGTTCTACTGACAACTATGTGTCAGCAGCGATCATGGAGAGCGCAATGCGCCGCGCCGACAGGCTGTTCGAAATCATCCAGATGCTGCGCACCGCGCACGGCCCCCTGACGGCCGCCGCCATCGGCGAGGCGCTGGAGGTGACACCGCGGACCATCTACCGCGACATCGCCGTGCTTCAGGCAATGCGAGTTCCGATTGAGGGCGCGGCGGGGATCGGCTACCTGTTGCGCGCGGGCTACGACCTGCCACCGCTCAATTTCACGGTCGAGGAGATCGAGGCGATTGTCGTGGGACTCAGCCTGCTGGCGCGCACGGGCGACGCCGGCCTGATGCGCGCGGCGGCGACCGCGGCCGGCAAAATCGCCGTCGTCACCCCAGGCCCCGGCGGGCCGCTGGAGGCGGCCGGATTGCATGTATCGGGCTGGGGCGTGGAGATGCTGGATGCGGTCGATCCGGGCATGCTGCGGTCGGCGATTCGGAATGCGTGCAAACTGCGCCTGCATTATAGCGATCACGAAGGCGAGGAAACGGCCCGAACCGTGCTGCCTGTCGCCCTGATCTATTACGTTGAGTCCGTGGTGCTGGCGGCCTGGTGCGAACTGCGCCAGGATTTCCGCCATTTTCGCGCCGACCGCATGCTCTCCTGCGAGCCTCTCGAAGAGCGTTTCATGGAACGCGCGACGAAACTGCGCGCCGCTTGGGAAACTGACCAGGCAAGGGCCGAATGATCAGGCCGTTTCGTCGAACACCCGGTCGAACGGGACCTGGGCAAAATCCCGTTCCGGTTCGTCCAGTTCGCGGGCGTAGCGGTGGCCGGCATAGACCGCGGCGGCAATGATCGCCGGGGCGTCGCAGTCGCCGATGCGGCGCAGGGACGCCACCCGCCCTTCAAGCGCGCGGTACAGATCGTCATTGGGACGGCGCGCTGTCACCAATAATACCGAGTCCGCTTCGATCCGTTGTTCGCGGCCGGTATAGGCGCAGGTGAGCGTTGCTTGGCCGCCGCCAAATGCGGTGAGCGCGTGCGACGCGACGATTTCGACACCCAGTTCCAGCAGACGCCGCTGGGTGCGGACCTGCTCGGCGGTATAGGCGCCCCAGGCGGCGACCTTGCTCTCGGGCGTTACCAGCGTCACGGGCAGTCCCTCCGCGCGAAGCCGCTCGGCAATGACCGCGCCCATGTAATAGTGATCGTCGTCGAACAGGACCGTTTTTCCCTCGGGCATCCGCCCGACCATGACGTCATCCGGTGTGAATATCCGCTTCGCCGGGCCAAGGCTGGCGATTCCTGACGGATGGTAGCGGCCGAACCCGTCGCGCCGCCAGGTCGCGCCGGTCGCGATCGCCACATGGTCGACCTCGGTGGCCAGCACGTCCTCGGGGCCAAGTTCGCTCTCGCGGTAGATCTCAACATTGGGCATGCGTTCGATTTGCCCTACCCGGTAATCGCGCACTCGCGCCCATTCGCCGAGGCCCGGCAGGCGTGATTCCAGCGCTACCCGGCCGCCCAACTCGCGACCCGCCTCGGCAAGCATCACCTCATAACCCCGCTCGCCCAGCGCACGCGCGGCCTCCAGCCCCGCCGGGCCGGCCCCGACGATCAGCACCTTTGCGTCAGAGCCTTTCGACGCGATTCTCTCCGGGTGCCAGCCGCGGCGCCATTCCTCGTTCATGGTGGGGTTCTGGGTGCAGCGGATCGGCACGCTCTGGCCGTCGCCCGAATAGCAGACATTGCAGCCGATGCATTCGCGGATGTCCTCGGGGCGGCCTTCCTCGATTTTTTGGGGCAGGAACGGGTCGGCGATGGAAGGCCGCGCTGCACCGATAAAATCGACGATACCACGCTTGATCTGACTGACCATAGCGTCGGGCGAGGTGAAGCGGCCGACCGTCACCACCGGCTTCGTGGTCACCGACTTGACGAATGACATATAGGGTTCGAGCGCGCCTTCCTTGACGAAGCGGGACACCCCCATTTCAAGCGAATAGTCGGCGATGTTGATGTCCCACAGGTCCGGCAGCTCGCCCAGCATCTCGAACATCTCGCGGCGTTCGCCATACATGGGAACGCCGTCCTTTCCGCCGCCCTCCTCGGCCGAAAACCGCACGGCGACGGCGCATCTGTCGCCGACCGCCTCCTTTGTGTCCTCAATGATTTCGCGGACCAGCCGGACCCGGTTTTCCAGGCTGCCGCCATATTCGTCGATTCGCTTGTTGGTCTGCGCCGACAGGAAATGCGACAGCAGATATCCATGGGTCGCGTAGACATAGACGATGTCGAACCCCGCCTGCTTCGCGCGCAGCGCGGCATCGCGGTGCCATTTGCGCAAGTCCCGGATATCCTCCTTGTCCATCGCCCGCGTCTGAAACGGGTCGCCGGCGATATTCGGCATGCTATCCACGTCCATCGAGACTTCGCGGGTATGCAGGTTTGCGGTACGGCTACCGCCGTACCACAGTTCGACCTCGGCCAGCGCCCCATGCTCGTGAACCTTGTCGGTCATCAGAGCGTTGGCCTTGATGTCCGCATCGTCCCACAGGCTGGCCGAGGGATAGGGCAAATCGTCCGACGACGGATGGATCGAGCAATATTCGGTGCAGACCACACCCCAGCCGCCTTCGGCCTTCATGGCGC
>DAOVHN010000111.1 GCA_030671915.1 Pseudomonadota bacterium | reverse complement strand
GGCGCTGGCCATGGACGAGCCTTTCTTCGTCAGCCTGGCCAGCCGCATGCTGATCTATGGGCTGGCGGCGGCCAGCCTCGATCTGATCCTCGGTTTCGGCGGCATGGTCAGCTTTGGGCATGCCGCCTTCTTCGGGGTTGGCGGTTATACGGTCGGTATCCTGTTTGCGCACGGGTTTGAGGGGTCTGATTTCCTCGGCCTGATACCCGGTGGCGACAGCGCACTCGTCGTTTGGCCGCTGGCGATGCTGGTCTCCGGGACCATGGCGCTGGTCATTGGCGCGGTCAGCTTGCGCACCGGCGGGGTCTACTTCATCATGATCACGCTGGCTTTCGCGCAGATGCTTTATTACTTCTTCGTCTCGCTGCAGACGTACGGGGGCGATGACGGGCTCTCAATGTACGGGCGCAGCCAACTCCCTGGCCTGGACCTCTCCGACGACGCGACCTTCTACTATGTCTGCCTTGCATTGCTGCTGCTGTTCCTTTGGCTCGGCCGGCGGCTGATGGGATCGCGCTTCGGCATGGTGATTGCCGGCGTGCGCGAGAACGAACGCCGCATGGCCGCGCTGGGGTTCCCGGTGTACCGCTACAAGCTGGCCTGTTTCGCCATCGCTGGCGCGGTGGCCGGGTTGGCCGGCGCGCTGATCGCCAACCATGCCGAGTTTGTCAGCCCCTCTTTGATGGGGTGGACCAAGTCCGGCGAAATCATGGTGATGGCGATCATGGGCGGCATGGGTACATTGATAGGCCCGGTCTTCGGCGCGGCGGCATTCCTGTTGCTGGAAGAGGTGCTGTCGGGCTGGACCGAACATTGGATGATCGTGCTCGGCCCGATGTTGATCTTGATCGTTCTGTTCGCGAAACGCGGCATTTATGGCTGGCTGGTCGGCCGCGGGGGCGCGCCATGAGCGATGCGCTGCTGCGGGCCGAGCGCCTGGTCAAACATTTTGGCGCCGTACCGGCCTCGGACGGGCTGAGCCTTGAGGTCCGGCCCGGCGAAATTCACGCGCTGATCGGGCCCAACGGCGCCGGCAAGACCACGGCGGTCGCCCAGCTTTCCGGTGAAATGCACCCGGACGCGGGCGCAGTATTTTTCGCGGGCCGGGATGTGACGAGGCTGGGCGTGGACGCGCGGGCGCGGGCGGGGCTGGCGCGGTCGTTCCAGATCACCAGCCTGTTCCCGGGCTTTACGGCCGAGGACAATGTCGCCATGGCGATCCAGGCGCATCAGGGGCACAGTTTTCGCTTCTGGCGCAATGCACGGCGCGATGCGTCCCTGCGCGAGCCCGCCCGCGAGGTTCTGGAACGCGTCGGGCTGGGCGCGCGCGCGGATATCGTGGCCGCCAATCTGGCCCATGGCGAACAGCGCCAGCTGGAACTCGCCATGGCGCTGGCCACCGACCCGAAGCTGTTGCTGCTGGACGAGCCGATGGCCGGCATGGGCCACGACGAATCCCTACGCATGGTGGAGCTTCTGTCCAGCCTCAAGGGGCAACTCGCGATCCTGCTGGTGGAACATGACATGGACGTGGTCTTCTCGCTGGCCGACCGCATCACCGTGCTGGTGTATGGCCGGGCCATCGCCAGCGGCTCGCCAGGGGAAATCCGCGCCAACGCGGATGTGCGCGAAGCCTATCTGGGGACGGATGCCTAATACCAAGGAGCGTTGATAATGATCCATTTGACCGGTTTCCCTTGTCTGCTCGTCAGGCGCGGTTCGCGCCGTCGTGTCCGCCCACCCCAAGCGGAGCGCAACGCCGCGCGCCATCACATGGGTCATTATCAACGGTCCTTGGTATGATGCTGCGGGTTTGCGACATGGAGACCTTCTACGACGCCAGCCAGGTGTTGTTCGGCGTCAGCCTCGATGTTGGCGCCGGTGAGGTCGTGACCTTGATGGGCCGCAACGGCATGGGCAAGACGACGACGGTGCGATCGATCATGGGGCTGACCCCGCCGCGGCGGGGCTCGGTCTTGTTCGATGGCGCCGAGATGGCGGGCCGTCCGGCTTATCACGTCGCGCGCGCCGGGATCGGGCTGGTGCCGGAAGGCCGCCAGATATTCCCCAATCTCACGGTGCGCGAAAATATGGTGGCGACGGCATCCGGCGAGACCCCATGGAATTACCGCTCGGTCTGCGAGATGTTTCCGCGCCTCGCCGAGCGCGCGAGCAATATGGGCGACACGCTGTCCGGCGGCGAACAGCAGATGCTGGCCATCGCGCGGGCGCTGATGACCAACCCGAAACTGCTGATCCTCGACGAGGCGACGGAAGGCCTGGCCCCGCTGATCCGCCAGGAAATCTGGGATGCGCTGGCGCAACTGAAACAGGCCGGCCAGGCGATCCTGGTGATCGACAAGGACATCGCGGCCCTGACGCGCATCGCCAATCGCCATTACATTCTTGAAAAGGGCCGCGTGGTCTGGTCCGGCGATTCCGCCGAACTGGCCGCCGACCCAGACCTCGCGCACCGCTACCTGGGAGTCTAGGACATGATCGACCCCGCCATGGACGGGCAGTACAACAACCGCGCCAACGTTCCCGAACATCCCGAATTGCTGGCCGAATGGGCCGCCAAAAGCGCGGCCTGGGAGGCCGATGCAAGGACGATGCGCGAACTCGTCTATGGCGACAGCGATGCGGAAACTCTGGACCTGTATCTGGCCGAGGCGGACAACGCGCCAATTCACATGTATATCCATGGCGGCTACTGGCAGGCCAATACGAAGAAATCGTCGAATTTCGTTGCCCGCCCGCTGGTCGCTGCCGGCGCCGATGTCGCGGTAATCGACTATGGACTCTGCCCCGACGTCACCATCGACGAGATCGGCCGGCAATGTCGCGCCGCGCTGGCCTGTTTGTGGCGCGAAGCGGAAGGTTTTGGCGGCAATCGCGACCTCATTACCGTATCGGGCCATTCCTGCGGCGGGCAGCTTGTAGGCATGGCGATGGCGACCGGCTGGGCGGAATTCGGCGACGACCTGCCGAAGGATTTGGTGAAGGGCGGGGTTTCGATCAGCGGGCTCTTCGACCTTGAGCCGCTGCTGAATACCTCGATCAACATCAAGGTCGGCATGGATGCGGAAACCGCGCGGCGCAACAGCCCGCTTTTCATGGGGCCGGCCTGCGATGCGCCGCTTGCGCTCTACTGGGGCGGCGACGAGACCGACGCCTTCCGCTGGCAATCCGAGACCATGGCCGAAGCCTGGGGCGCGAAGGGCGTCGAAACCGTCGCCGAGGCAATATCCAGTGTGAACCATTTCACGGTATTGACCGGCATGGAAGACCCGGCGCATCCTGCGACCCGGGCGATATTGCAACAGCTGGGGCTCGGCTGAAGCCGGCTCCTTGCGAGGGGCGGCAATGACATCGGGACAGGAATTCGACTTCGTCATCATCGGGGCGGGCTCGGCGGGCTGCGCCATGGCCTACAGGCTTTCCGAGGACGGCAAGCACACGGTGCTGGTGCTGGAATATGGCGGCACCGATATGGGACCGCTGATCCAGATGCCATCGGCGCTGTCCTACCCGATGAACATGGCGACCTATGACTGGGGCTACTGGTCGGAACCCGAGCCGCATCTCGGCGGGCGCAAGCTGGTCTGCCCGCGTGGCAAGGTGGTCGGTGGCTCGTCGTCGATCAACGGCATGGTCTATGTACGCGGCCATGCCCGCGACTACGACCATTGGGAGGAGCAGGGCGCGGCTGGCTGGGGCTATCGCCATGTCCTGCCCTATTTCAAGCGCATGGAAAACGCCCACGGTGGGCAGGAAGGCTGGCGCGGCACGGACGGCCCGCTGCATGTGACGCGGGGGTCGCGGAAAAACCCGCTGTTCCACGCCTTCGTCGAGGCCGGCCGCCAGGCGGGTTACGAGGTGACGGACGACTATAACGGCGAGAAGCAGGAAGGCTTCGGGCCGATGGAAATGACGATCTGGAAGGGCCGGCGCTGGTCGGCCGCCAATGCCTATCTGAAGCCGGCCCTCAAGCGCCCCAACGCCTCGATGCAACGCGGGCTGGCCCGGCGTGTGCTGTTCGAGGGCAGGCGCGCCGTCGGCGTGGAGTTCGAACGCGGCGGGCGCATCGAGACCGTGCGGGCGCGGCGCGAGGTAATCATCGCGGCCTCGTCGATCAATTCGCCCAAGCTGTTGAAATTGTCGGGCATCGGCCCGGCGGCGGAATTGAAGCAGCATGGCATTGAGGTGATTGCCGACCGTCCCGGCGTGGGCGAGAACCTGCAGGACCATCTCGAGCTCTACCTGCAGATGGAATGCACCCAGCCGATCACGCTGTATAAGCATCTGAACCTGTTTTCCAAGGCGATGATCGGCGCGCAATGGCTGTTTTTCCGCAAGGGTCTCGGCGCCACCAACCATTTCGAAAGCGCCGCCTTCGTCCGCTCGAAGGCCGGCGTCGAATATCCCGACATTCAGTATCATTTTCTGCCCGTGGCGATCCGCTACGACGGCAAGGCGCCGGCCAAGAGCCACGGCTTCCAGGCCCATGTGGGGCCGATGCGCTCGCCCTCGCGTGGCTGGGTGCGGCTGCGCTCCGCCGACCCGAAGGACGCCCCGGAGATCCAGTTCAACTACATGTCGGATGAGAAGGATTGGGCCGATTTCCGCAACTGCATCCGCATGACGCGCGAGATCTTCGGCCAGGAAGCCTTCAAGCCTTTTGTGGGCCGCGAGATCGCACCGGGCGCGCATGTGGAAAGCGACGAGGCGCTGAACGACTTCATCCGCGAGGCGGTGGAGAGCGCCTTTCACCCCTGCGGCACCTGTCGCATGGGTTCGGGCGAAGATGCCCTGGCCGTGATCGACCCGGAATGCCGGGTGATCGGCGTTGAAGGCCTGCGCGTGGTCGACAGCTCGATCTTCCCACGCATCAACAACGGCAACCTGAACGGCCCCTCCATCATGGTCGGCGAGAAGGCCAGCGACCTGATCCTCGGCCGTGACCCGCTGCCGCCGTCGAACCAGGAACCCTGGATCAACCCGCGCTGGGAAACCGCGCAGCGCTAACAGTTTCGGCGCCGAGACCGCCCTTCGGGGCGACCCGCACCTCTTTCGGAGAATCCCCTCAAGTCCCTCTTGCCACTCGATAAACCCCAGTCGGCCTGCGGAATCCTTAATACTCCATTAACCCAAAAGTGGTATCAGTCGGCAGGGGTTGGTCAAACCTTAAATGATCCGGGCGGGTTTCGAAAGTGGGAGAATATGCTGCGCAAGCTGGCATCGCTTTTTACGATTCGGTTCAGTCTGGTCGCCATGCTCGTGGTGCTGGGTGGGATCATCGGCTATTACACGATCGGCCTGACGCTCGACGCGCGTGCCAAGCGCGACAATGCGCTTATCGCTGTCGATGCCAGCCTGATCGCCGAAAACTCATTGAAAGCAGCTGACGCCCTTGCCTCGGAGCGCGAATACACCGTCCGCGCCCTGGGCATCGGCAGCTTCATGGGCGTGATCGATTCGGTGCTGGGCAAAAAGGCGCTGGGATACCGGGCCGAGGCGCAACAGGCGATGGCGGCGGTAATCGCATCGGCTGGCGGCGAGTCGGTGGCGGGCTCCGCCAGGTCGCATATGCCAGCATTGGCACGCAGTGACGCGGCGCTGGGCGCCCTTCGCGTCAAGGTCGATGCCGCATTGCAGACGGGCGGCATGCTGGACGACCGGGAACTCGCCGATGAATGGTGGCCCGCGGTCAGCGAAACAATCATTCTCCTGCGTCAACTGAGGGTTTCCACCGTATTCAGGCCCGACGGCCGGCTAGACTTCCCGCCCCGCTTCGCACGCATCCAGGAATTGGCGCGAGTGCAAGAGGCGGTCTGGGCGATCGCCGAACACACTGCCCGCGAGCGCGAAATCATTGCGCGCGCGGTTTCCTCGGCGGAGCCGCTGTCGAGGGACGATATCGGGAGGCTTGGCGATGCGCGCGGGCGGATCGAGGCAGCCTGGAATCTGCTGAACGCCAGTGTCGTCCGTGGTTTCCTGGACGCCGGGCTTATCGACTCGGTTCGCAAGACCGAAGCCCTTTACCGGCGCGAATATGTCGAATTGCGGGACGTCATGGCCCGCGCCGGCACCGAGGAAACAGCCTATCCCGTTCTGGAGGACGAATGGCGCGACCGGTCGCGGCGCGCGGCACAGTCGGTGCAGCGGCTGTCCGGGATAGCGGCCGATCACTCGCGGCAAATCGCTTTGGACGCTGCGGATCGCGGTACCCGGCACATAAATGTGGACATCGTCCTGCTGCTGCTTGGGTTCGGCGTCATCGCCGCTTCCCTGGCGTTTGTCTTGCGGCGCGTGACATCGCCACTGGGCCGCATGACCAAAACCATGACCCGGTTGGCGTCGGGCAAGATCGAAATCGAAATTCCCTGGGCGAACCGCCGGGACGAGATCGGCGAAATGGGCCGGGCGTTGCGGATATTCCGCGAAAACGCCGTCGAGAAGGCGAAACTGAAGCTCGAGCAGGATGCAAAGGAACTCGCCGCGCGCGAGGAAAAACGCCGCGCCATGGCGGAATTGGCCGACCGTTTCGAGGGCCAGATGAAGGGCATTGTCGAATCGGTTACCGACGAGGCGGCCCAGATGCAGGCGGTCGCCGCCCGGATGGCCGGCACGGCCGAGGAAAGCAGCAAGCAGTCGGCGGCCGTGGCGTCGGCCTCGCGCGAGGCTTCGGCGAATGTGGCGACGGTGGCGACCTCAGCGGAGCAGCTGACCGCATCGATCGCCGAAATCGGCCGCCAGGCGGGACAGTCCGCCGATATCGCCGAGCGCGCCGTGGACCAGGCGAAGCGCACCGACGGCACGGTGCGCGACCTGTCGGCAACCGCCGGGCGGATCGGCGAAGTGGTAAGCCTTATCAACGATATAGCCGGCCAAACCAACCTGCTGGCGCTGAATGCCACCATTGAGGCCGCGCGCGCGGGTGAGGCCGGCAAGGGCTTCGCCGTGGTCGCCAACGAGGTCAAGAACCTGGCCAACCAGACGGCGAAGGCCACCGAGGAAATCTCGACCCAGATCGAGGCGATCCAGAAACAGACCTTGGGCGCGGTCGACGATATCCGGGGCATCCGGGATATCATCGGCGAGATCAACGATATCTCCATGACCATCGCGACGGCGGTGGAGCAGCAGGGCACCTCGACCCGCGAGATCGCGCGCAACGTCCAGGAGGCCGCCCGCGGCACCGGCGAGGTGGACGCGAACATCGAGAAGGTCAACCAGGCCGCCGGCGAAACCGGTGCCGCCGCCGGCCAGGTCATGTCCGCCACCGAATCCCTGACCCGCCGCGCCGAGGGTCTGAGCCAAGAGGTCGAGCGTTTCCTGGCAGGTATTCGCGCGGGCTGAAACAGCCAGCCTTATCAAGCTGCTGGACAGGACCCGCCGGAAGCTTCATCATTGCCGTATGTTGCGGTTGATCCATAGCCGTATCCGCCTGTTATGGCGTGTATTCGCCCTTTCTGCGGTCGCCTTCGCGCTGGCCGTGCTGGCGGCTGACGGCGGCGGGGCGCAGAGGT
>DAOVHN010000150.1 GCA_030671915.1 Pseudomonadota bacterium | reverse complement strand
CTCGATCGTCGAGCGCATGCTGACGCTGGTCCATATGGACAAGCTGGCCGACCGGCGGCCGGCCCAGCTTTCGGGCGGGCAGCAGCAACGCGTGGCGCTGGCCCGTGCGCTGGCGACGGAGCCCAAGGTGCTGCTGCTGGACGAACCGCTGTCGGCGCTGGACCTGAAGCTCAGGCAGAAAATGCGGGTCGAGCTGAAACAGCTTCAGGAAGAGACCGGCATCACCTTCATCTTCGTGACCCACGACCAGGTGGAGGCCCTGACCATGTCGGACCGTATCGCGGTCATGTCGGAAGGCAAGGTTCAGCAGACAGGCAAGCCAACGGACATCTACGAGCGGCCTGTCAACCATTTCGTCGCCGACTTCATCGGCGAGACCAATTTTTTCGACGTGACCGTGGAGAGCATGTCCAGCGGCCAGGCCCGCTGTGTCGTGGCCGGCGGCGCACCGATCATGGCCGTGGCGGTGGAAGGCTGTCAGGCCGGTGACACGGTCAGCCTGTCGGTCAGGCCGGAGGGGATCCAGTTGGCCCCGCCGGGCGCCGGTGGCGAGGCGCTGCAGGGCGTGATCGAGCGGCCGATTTATCTGGGCACCGACACCCACTACCTGGTCGACCTGCCCGGCGGGCAGAGCGTGCTGGTGCGGGTGCAGAATATGGAAGCGCGCGACAATCCGGTGAAGGTTGGCGACACCGTGGCGCTGCGGTTCGACCCGGGCTCGGTCGTGATGCTGCGGGATTGAGGCAACGATGTCCGCCGCCGTCCCACCCGTCCGCAAGGAACGCAACAACATGAGGGCGCGCGCCGCGCTGATGTCGCCGGCGCTGCTCATCATCGGCGGGTTCCTGGTGGCGCCGCTGTTCGTAGTGCTGGTCTATTCCTTCCTGACGCCCGGCACCTATGGCGGGGTGATCTGGGAGTGGACGACGGACGCCTATGTCCAGTTCCTGTTCGAGAAGGATATCTTCGACGAAACGCTGATCTTCTCGACCGCCTATCTGCAAATCTATTCGCGCTCATTCGTTCAGGCGGCAGCCTCGACGGCGATCTGCTTCCTGATCGGTTTCCCGACCGCCTATTTCATCGCCACACGGCCGGCGGCCCAGCGCAACATGTGGGTGCTGCTCGTCACGGTTCCCTACTGGATCAACCTGCTGATCCGCACCATCGCGATGCTGTTCCTGGTGCGCGACAACGGGCCGCTGAACCATCTGCTGCTGTCCTGGGGGATCATCGACGAGCCGATCCACATCGCCTATACCAATTTCGGCGTCGGGATCGGGCTGGTCTACAGCTACCTGCCCTTCATGGTGCTGCCGATCTACGCGACCATCGAACGCTTCGATTTTCGGCTGGTGGAGGCGGCCTTCGATCTCTATGCCGACCGCTGGACGGTCCTGTGGAAAATCATCCTGCCGCTTTGCGCGCCGGGCGTGATCGCGGGCTCGCTGCTGGTCTTCATTCCCAGCCTCGGGGCCTTTATCGCGCCGGACCTGCTGGGCGGCGGCAAGAATCTGATGATCGGCAACCTGATCGCAATGCAGTTCCAGGCGTCGCGCAACTGGCCCTTCGGGGCGGCCGCCGCGATGATCCTGATGACCATCGTCCTGGTGACGCTGATTTTCTATGCGCGCCGCCAGGGCCGGTCGACCGTGCGGCTGCATTGAGGCGGGACGGGATATGAGAAGAAAATCAACTGCGCATGACGTCAAACGCTATCCTGGTTTCCGCGCGATCACCTGGGCGACGATGGTCTTCCTGTACGGGCCGATCATCGTCATCGCGATCTATTCCTTCAACGAAATCCGCTCGATCACCGTGTGGGGCGGGTTCAGCCTGGACTGGTACATCAAGGCCTTCAACAACGACCTTATCCAGCGCGCCACCATGAATTCTCTGATCATCGCGGTGTCGGCCTCTACGATCGCGACCGTCTTCGCCACCTTCGCCGCGCTGGGCATGCGCGGACGGCGCTATCGCGGCAAGGAGGCCGCCTTCGGGCTCATCAGCCTGCCCCTGATCGTGCCCGAGATCGTCTCGGCGGTGGCCTCGCTGGTGTTCTTCGTGCTGGTGGGCATCCCGCTGGGCATCGGCAGCATCATGCTGGCCCATGTGGTGTTCTGCATTCCCTTCGCCTACTTGCCGATCAACGCGCGGCTGGAAGGCATCGAACCCTATTACGAGGAGGCCGCCCGCGACCTCTATGCCGACGGCAGACAGAGTTTCGTCCATGTGGTGCTACCGATGCTGTTTCCCGGCATCATTTCCGGCTTCATTTTGGCCTTCATCATCTCGCTGGACGATTTCATCATCACCAATTTCGTGGCGGGCCCGGGCGCGACAACCCTGCCGCTGGCCATTTACGGGCTGGTCCGCACGGGGTTGACCCCGGAAATCAACGCGATATCGACAATGCTTTTGCTGGTCTCGATCTTTTTTGTTACGCTCTCTTTCCTGATTGGGCGCTGGCAGGCCAGAACCCAATCCTGAGAGCGCCTTTCGGCGGCAGGAAAAGCCGGGCGCTGAAAAAAACGAGCAAGTACAGGGAGTTGTCATGTATTTTCGGAGATCGCTATTCGCCGCCGCGCTATTCGCCGGCGCGCTGACCCTCGGCGGCCCTGCATGGGCAGAGGGCAAACTGAACATCTACAACTGGTTCGACTACCTGCCGCAGGAGCTCATCGATAAGTTTTCCAAGGAGCACGGTGTCGAGGTCACCATGGACACTTACGACTCCAACGAAGCGCTGCTGGCGCGCCTGAAAGCGGGCGTAACCGGCTACGACGTCGGCGTGCCGGGCGATTACATGGTTGCGATTCTGATCAAGGAAGGTCTGCTTGAGAAGGTGCAGCCGAACAAGCTGGAAAATTACAAGCATATCGACCCCAAATTCGTCGACGTATATTTCGATAAGGGCCGTGAATATTCCGTGCCGTATCAGTGGGGCACCACCGGATTCATGGTCGATACCGCGACCTATGGCGGCGACATCGATACGCTGAAGGTCATCTTCGAGCCGCCGGCGGAACTGTCGGGCAAGATCAACATGCTGAAGGACGTCAACGACGTCATCAATATGGGCCTGCGTTATCTCGGGCATTCCCGCTGCAACAACAATCCTGAGCAGTTGAAGGAAGTGAACGCCCTGCTGCAGGGCGCGAAGAAGCACTGGCTGAGCTTTAATTCCGACGGCGCCAAAGAGGTGCTGGTCTCCGGCGACGCCGCGGCCGGCATGATCTGGAACGGCTTCGGCATGCGCGCGCGCGCGGAAAAAGGCACGCTGAAATATTCATATCCCAAGGAAGGCATGACCGCCTGGATGGATAACCTGGTGGTATTCAAGGGCGCGCAGAACGTGGAGAACGCCAAGAAGTTCATGAACTTCATGATGGAGCCGGAGAACGCCGCTACCCTGACCAATTTCGCGCGCTATACCGCGGGCGTGATGGGCACCGAGCCGTTCCTCGACGACGAACTGAAAACGGCCTACGAGGTTAACCCGCCGGAGGGCGTGTCGATGGAATTCGTTCCGCCCTGCGAAGACGATGTCATCCGCCTCTATGACAGGATCTGGACCAATCTGCTGAAATAGCGTCGGCATTTCGGGCAAGAATTGGCGGGACGCCTCGGCGTCCCGCTTTTTTTACGCCCTTGCCGATTGCCGGGTCGTCGGAAGCCAGTCACACCGGCCCGCTTAGAGCCGATCCGGGTTGATTGGAATCGCCTTCGGCGATTCGCCAGCCCGGTGAATCGGCTCTATCTATAGTGTCGAGCGGATTCACGAAATTGATCTTGAGTACGATCAATCACGATTCGCTCAGCGCCGGGCATCCTCGAGGATCATATCCGCCGCCTTCTCGCCGATCATGATGGCCGGGGCGTTGGTGTTGCCGGATACCAGCGTCGGCATGATCGACGCGTCGACAACGCGCAGCCCTTCGATACCGTGCAGCCGCAGCCGCTCGTCGACCACTGCCATAGGGTCGGCCCCCATCTTGCAGGTGCCGACCGGGTGATAGATGGTCTGGCTGCGGTTGCGGGCGTATTCCAGCAGTTCCTCGTCGGTCTTTACGCCTGGGCCGGGCTCGTATTCCTCCGAGATCAGGGAGCCGAGGGCTTCGGTGGCGGCGATCTTGCGCGTCACCTTGATTGCCTTTACGGCGATATCCTGGTCGGTCTGCGTGGACAGGTAGTTAGCGTGGATCGCCGGATGCGCCGACGGGTCGGGTGACTTGAGCAGAATTCGGCCGCGGCTTTCCGGGCGTAACTGGCATACCGAGGCGGTGAAGGCCGAGAATTTGTGCGGCCCGTCGCCCGGCTTGTCCGCGCTGAGCGGCTGAATATGGAACTGGATGTCGGGCGTGGCCAGGCCTGGATCGGTTTTCGTGAAAACGCAAACCTGGCTGGCCGCGATGGTCAGCGGCCCGGTGCGGAACAGCATAAATTCGATGCCCATCAGCATCTTGCGAATTGGGTTGTTTACCTCGTCGTTCAGGGTAATCGGCTCGCGCGTCTTGTAGACCGAGCGAATCTGCAGATGATCCTGCAGATTCTCGCCGACGCCGGCCAAGTCGTGAACCGGCTCGACGCCTGTGTCCTTCAGATGCTGCGCGGGCCCCACGCCCGAGAGCATGAGGATTTGCGGCGAGCCGATGGAGCCGGCGGACAGGATTACCTCGCCGCGCGATCGGGCCTCGCTGGATTTCGCCTTGACCGTCCAGGCGACGCCGGCGGCACGAGTGCCATCGAAAAGCACGCGTTGCACCAGCGCATGGGTGACGATTTTCAGGTTCGGACGGTTCTTGACCGGGTTCAGGTAACCGGTCGCGGTGCTGCAGCGGAGCCCCTTGCGGCAGGTCTGCTGGAAATAGCCGGCGCCCTCCTGGACGGCGCCATTGAAATCGTCGTTGCGCGGGATGCCGGCCTCTTCGGCCGCATCGATGAATACGTCGCACAGTTTGCGGTGGATGCGCACGCCCGATACCGCGATTGGCCCGCCCGCGCCGTGATAGTCGTCACCGCCCCGTTCCTGGTCTTCCGACTTGCGGAAATAGGGCAGCACGTCGTCATACGACCAGCCCGCATTCCCCAATTGCCGCCAGTGATCGTAATCCTGCTGCTGGCCGCGGATATATAAAAGGCCGTTGATCGAACTCGACCCGCCCAGCACCCGGCCGCGCGGCCATTGCAGGCGGCGACCGTTCAGGCCGGGCTCCGGTTCGGTCAGATAGCACCAGTCCGTCGCCGGATTGTGCATGGTCTTGAAATAGCCGACGGGCACATGGATCCACGGGTTCCAGTCCCGCCCACCGGCCTCGATCAGCAGGACACGGGTGTTCGGATCGGCCGACAGGCGGTTGGCCAACACACAACCGGCCGAGCCGGCGCCGACGATGATGTAATCGAATGTTTCCGCGGAATTCACCGATTGCCTTGCCCGTCGCGGGCAACCTCCCTGCTGTCTCGATTGCTCCCGATTCCGGGTAATTAAATTTCACAACTCCAGCCCGGAAACATTGATACTTGCACATGAAAAAATATAATGCAATAATGATAATGTTAGTCTCATTTATTGAGACTTTCGTAATCTAAAAGTAAGGGCCGGCATAGCGGCCCCTCGCAATCGGTTGAGGCTAACGTCCAAGGGAGAGGACATCATGCTTAAGGAAAAACTCAGCGCGGTATCACGCCGCGACCTGTTCCGGCTCGCGGCCACCTATGGCTGGAGCTCAACATTGATAGCGGCGGGCGGCATGGCCGGCGCCGTTACGCTGCCCCGTCTGGCGGATGCAGCGAATTCCACCTACAAGAAACGCCTTGGCAAGGAGGCGAAGTTTACGCTGAAATTCGGTGCGGCCGGTTTCAACGAGCGCAACCTGCTGATCGAGCGCGCCGGTTGCCTGCAGTTCGTGAACGACCTGGAAGAACGCACCGATGGCGAAATTCGTGTCGAATTCATCGGTAACAATCAGATCTGCGGCCAGCTCAACTGCGTGAAGAAGGCGCAGCAGGGCATCGTCGACATTTACGCCGCATCGACCCAGAATTCGGCGGGCGGCGCGCCCTATCTGAACGTGTTGGACTACGCCTATATGTTCCCCTCAAGGGCGTCGCAGTACTATTTCTTTTACCACCCGAAGAGCGAACAGATCCTGCGCGAGCCGATGCGCAAGAAGCATGGCGTACAGTTCCTGTTCACCCATGCGGAACTTCGGGGCATTCAGCTTGGCCTGAAATGGAAGGACAAGCCGACAGTGACCAGCATCGACCAACTGGCCGGCACCAAGAACCGCGTGACCGGTACCCAGCTCGGCCGCATCGCCATGGAGCTGATGAAACTGAACCCCGTGCCGATCGCCTGGGAAGAGACGCTGGACGGCCTGAAACAGGGCCTGATCGACGGCGCCGAAACCTGGATGTCGGCGGTGGCCTATGCGAACATGTCGCCGGTGGTTTCGCAATGCGTCGATCTGAAGTTCTTCTGCGGCACCGAACATACGGCGATGAATGCG
>DAOVHN010000737.1 GCA_030671915.1 Pseudomonadota bacterium | reverse complement strand
GAGGCTGCCATGCGCGAACTGCTCGATGAAATCGGCACGGACAAGGCGGAAATCATCGACGAACAACCTAGCGAGTTAAAGTACGATCTGCCGCCGGAAATTTCGCGCAAGATCTGGGGTGGCCGATATCGCGGGCAAATGCAGCGCTGGTTCGCCCTGCGCTTCACGGGCCGCGACGAGGACATCCGCCTCGACAGCCACACCCGGGAATTCGAAGCCTGGAAATGGGAGAATATCGACCGCCTGCCGGACCTGGTGGTCGGCTTCAAGCGCGACATCTACGAGCAGGTGGTGGAGGCCTTCCGCCACCTGGCGCAAAGTGAGCATTGACCTAAACCGGCCAGTTGTCGATGAGGCGGGTATCGCCCAGAAAGGCCGCGGCGAATGCCCGGGCGGGGCGTGACGGGACGGGACGGGCGTCGACAAGGACCAGCCCGTCTTCCTCGCGTATTTCGAGATAATCGATCCGGTCGAAACCAGCCTCATCCAGCATGCGGCAGCCTTCCGCGCAAGCTTCCGCCGCCGTTATGCCCTCACCGAGACGCACCGCGACATGGCGCAACGCGGCGATCATGGCCGGCGCGCGGGCGCGCTGGGCGGACGTCAGATAGGCGTTACGCGACGACAGGGCGACATCGTCGGCCTCGCGGACGGTTTCGACGCCGCGGATGGCGACCGGAATGTCGAGGTCGCGGGCCAGCCGCCGGATCACCTGAAGCTGCTGGAAATCCTTCTCGCCGAAGAACGCGGCATCGGGCAGGCATTGCAGCAGCAGCTTGGTGACCACGGTCGCCACGCCCTGGAAGTGAACCGGACGATCACGCCCGCACAGGCACTCCGTCAGCCCCGAAACCGTAACGGTCGTCGCAAAGCCTTCCGGATAGACCTCCGCCACGTCCGGCATGAAGGCAACCTCCACGCCGGCCTCGCGCAGCATGGCAAGATCGCGCGCTTTCTGGCGCGGGTATGAATCGAAATCCTCCCGGGGGCCGAACTGCGCCGGGTTGACGAAGATGCTGACCACCACATGGTCGCATTCGGCCCGCGCGGCGCGGACCAGCGCCATATGCCCGTCATGCAGCGCGCCCATGGTCGGCGCCAGGCCGACCGTCCGGCCGGCGGCGCGCCAGGCCCGAACCCGTTCGCGCAGCCCCGATACCGTGCGCTCAACCGCCGGCAGGTCCGCCATCAGGCAGAACCCTTCTTTTTCGGCACGCCAAAACAATGTTTGAGCTCGGGGAACGACCGCGACCGCACGTCCTTCGCATAGGCTTCGGCCGCCGCCGCGAGCGCCGGCCCGATATCCGCATAGCGCTTCACGAAGCGCGGCGTAAAATCGGAAAACAGGCCGACCATGTCGTCGGTCACCAGGATCTGGCCGTCGCAGGCCGGCGAAGCGCCGATCCCGATCGTCGGTATCTCGATCGCCCCGGTGATTTCGCGCGCCAACGGCTCCACGGTTCCCTCGACAACGACGGCGAACGCCCCGGCATCGGAAACGGCATGGGCGTCGGCGAGAATGGCGCGGGCCTCGGCCTCGTTCCGGCCGCGGGCCGAAAAACCCCCGGCCACGTTCACCGATTGCGGCATCAGGCCGACATGGCCGAGCACCGGAATTCCCCGTT
>DAOVHN010000143.1 GCA_030671915.1 Pseudomonadota bacterium | reverse complement strand
AGTCGGTTCCAGCGACAGGGTTCCGCCCAGCGACAGGGCATGGGACTCCGGGAATATGCCCTTGCCAGCCGTTGTCGTGGCGACGGCCGCGCCAAGAGCTTCAGCCAGCTTCACGATCACGTCACGCTCGACCCCGACCGCACCGCCGCCCAGCAGGATCACGGGGCGCCCCGCCGCCGCCAGCCATTGCCGGGCCGTTTCCACCTGCCGCGGATCGGGGACGGGCGATGGCGCCATGGCGCCAGCCTTCCAATCGCCGTCGGCCATGGCCGCCAGCACATCCAGCGGCGCCGACAGATGCCAGGGGCGTGGTCGGGAAGCGGCAAAGGACGAGAAGGCCTTATTCAGGAAAGCCGGGATTTCGGCCGGGCTCATTGCCAGGCCACTGCCGGCTACCAGCGGCGCGGTGACGGCGCGCTGGTCGGTGATTTCGTGCAGCCGTCCCCTGCCCTGCCCCAGATGCCCGGTCTCGTTGACCGACGAGACCACCAGCATGGGTACGGAATCGGACCATGCCTGGCCCATCGCCGTCGCGATATTGGTAACGCCGGGCCCGGTAATCACGAAACAGACCCCCGGCCTGCCGCTGGCACGGGCATAGCCGTCGGCCATGAAGCCGGCGCCCTGTTCGTGCCGGGGCAGGATATGGCGGATTTCGGAACCGGCCAGCCCCTTGTAAAGCTCCAGTGTATGGACGCCGGGAATGCCGAAGACCGTATCGACGCCATACGCCTCCAGCAGACCGGTAATGGCCTCGCCGCAGCTACGATTCGCCGGCATGGGCCTGGCCTCTGGCGTTAGAAGGGAATTTCGTCGTCGAGGTCGCCGCCAGCCGGGGCGCCGCCACCGCCACCGGAAGATCCGCCACCACCTTGATCGTAAGAGCCGCCGCCGGAGTATCCGCCACCGCCCTGGCCGTAATCGCCACCGCCGCCGCCCTCGCCGCGGCCGCCCAGCATGACGAGATTGCCGCGGAACCGCTGCAGCACGACTTCCGTGGTGTATTTATCCTGGCCGCTCTGGTCGGTCCATTTGCGGGTCTGCAACTGACCTTCGAGGAAGACCGTGCTGCCTTTTTTCAGATACCGTTCGCAAACGTCGACGATCTTCTCGTCGAACACGACGACCCGATGCCATTCGGTCTTTTCCTGCATCTCGCCGCTGTTCTTGTCGCGCCAGCGCTCCGACGTGGCGACCGACAGATTGCACACCTTGCCGCCATTCTGCATCGTCCGCACTTCCGGATCGCGGCCCAGATTGCCGACGAGGATGACCTTGTTAACGCTGCCTGCCATGGATTTCCCGTCCCGATTCGCTAGATTTTCCCGTTTCCGCCCTGCAAGACCGCCTGACAGCGTGCCCTGCCGGATTCGCCGTGACTATACCTGCTGCCGTCGCCGCTCGCCAGCCGCAAAACCTGCCGCGTGGGACTTTCGTGGGAGGGCATCACTCCCTATATTGTTCTGTTCCCACCGATTCACGGAACGGCAGGTTCATGCACAAGACGATCAGCGTCCGCGGCGCCCGCGAACATAATTTGAAGGGCGTCGATGTCGATCTGCCCCGCGACGAGCTCGTGGTCATTACTGGCCTCAGCGGTTCGGGCAAGTCCTCGCTTGCCTTCGACACGATCTATGCCGAGGGGCAGCGGCGCTATGTGGAGAGCCTGTCGGCCTATGCGCGCCAGTTCCTGGAGCTGATGCAGAAGCCGGACGTGGATTCGATCGAGGGCCTGTCGCCCGCCATTTCCATCGAACAGAAGACCACCAGCCGCAACCCACGCTCCACCGTCGGCACGGTGACCGAGATTTACGATTACCTGCGCCTTCTGTTTGCGCGCATCGGCATCCCCTATTCGCCGGCCACCGGTCAGCCGATCGAAAGCCAGATAATCAGCCAGATGGTCGACCGCACGCTGGCCATGCCGGAAGGAACCCGGCTCTACCTGCTGGCGCCGATCATTCGCGGTCGCAAGGGCGAATACCGCAAGGAATTGATTGAGCTGCAAAAGCGCGGCTTCCAGCGGGTCAAGATCGACGGCGAGCTTTACGAGATCGAAGACGCGCCGAAGCTGGACAAGAAGCGAAAACACGATATCGAGGTCGTGGTCGACCGTCTGGTCGTGCGCGCGGACATCGCCAGCCGCCTGGCCGATTCGCTGGAAACCGCGCTGAAGCTGGCGGACGGGCTGGCGATCGCCGAGGACGCGGAGTCCGGCGAGCGCACGATCTTCTCCGAACGCTTCGCCTGCCCGGTGTCCGGCTTCACCATTGACGAGATCGAGCCCAGGCTGTTTTCCTTCAACAACCCGTTCGGCGCCTGCCCGTCCTGCGACGGGCTGGGCACCACGATGTATTTCGACCCGGAACTGACCGTTCCCGACGACCGCAAGACGCTCGCCGATGGCGCCATTGCGCCTTGGGCGAATTCGTCGTCTCCCTATTTCCGCCAGACGCTGGACGGCATCGCGCGGCATTTCAAGGTCAGCATGCGCGAGCCCTTCCGCGACTTGCCCGAAGCCGTGCAAAAGGCCATCCTGGAAGGCACCGGCGATACCAAGATCAAGCTATCCTACGATGACGGGCTGCGAAGCTACACCATAGAAAAGCCGTTCGAGGGCGTTATCCCCAACATGCAGCGGCGCTGGCGCGAGACCGACAGCGCCTGGGTGCGAGACGAGTTGGCGAAATACCAGAGCGTGCATCCCTGCGAGGCCTGCGGCGGCCACCGGCTGAAACCCGAGGCGCTGGCGGTGAAGATCAACGGGCTGCATGCGGGCGAAGTCTCGAGCATGACGATCGCCGAGGCCGGGGAATGGTTTCGGACCCTTTCCGGCCATCTGAACGAAAAGCAGCAGACTATCGCGGAACGCATCCTCCGGGAAATCAACGAGCGGCTGGGCTTCCTGAACAATGTCGGGCTGGACTATCTGTCGCTGTCACGCGCATCCGGCACGCTGTCGGGCGGCGAGAGCCAGCGCATCAGGCTGGCTTCGCAGATTGGTTCGGGCCTGACTGGCGTGCTCTATGTGCTGGACGAGCCCTCCATCGGGCTACACCAGCGCGACAACCAACGCCTGCTGGCGACACTGCAGCGCCTGCGCGATCTTGGCAACACGGTCATCGTGGTCGAGCATGACGAGGACGCCATCCGCACCGCCGACTATCTGGTCGATATGGGGCCGGGAGCGGGCATCCATGGGGGCGAGGTGGTGGCCGCCGGCCGGCCCGAGGAAGTACTGGCCTGCCCGGACAGCATAACCGCGCAATACCTGACCGGGCGCCGCGAAATCCCCCTGCCCGCCACCCGCCGCCCCGGGAAGTCGAATCAGTCACTGCGGATCAAGGGCGCGCGCGCCAACAACCTGCAAAACATCGATGTCGAAATCCCGCTGGGAACCTTCACCTGCATCACCGGCGTGTCCGGCGGCGGTAAGTCCACCCTTATCGTCGAGACCTTGTACAAGGCGCTGGCCAAGAAGCTGAACAACGCCCGCACGCACCCGGGGGCGCATGACTCCATCAAGGGCGCGGAATATCTCGACAAGATCATCGATATCGACCAGTCGCCGATCGGGCGCACCCCGCGCTCCAACCCGGCGACTTATACCGGCGCCTTCACGCCGATCCGCGAATGGTTCGCCGGCCTGCCGGAATCGAAAGCCCGCGGTTACGCACCCGGACGATTTTCCTTCAACGTCAAAGGTGGGCGTTGCGAGGCCTGCCAGGGCGACGGGGTCATCAAGATCGAGATGCATTTCCTGCCCGACGTCTATGTGCAATGCGACCAATGCAAGGGCAAACGTTATAACCGCGAAACACTGGAAATAACCTTCAAGGACAAATCTATCGCCGATGTTCTTGATATGACGGTCGAGGAAGGTGCCGGCTTCTTCAAGGCCGTACCCTCGATCCGCGACAAGCTGCGGACGCTGGACCGGGTCGGTCTTGGCTACATCCATGTCGGCCAGCAGGCGACGACGCTCTCGGGCGGTGAGGCGCAGCGCGTAAAGCTGGCCAAGGAGCTGTCGAAGCGGGCTACCGGGCGCACCCTCTATATCCTCGACGAGCCGACCACCGGCCTGCATTTCGCCGACATCGAAAAACTGCTGGAAGTCCTGCATGCGCTTGTCGAGCAGGGCAACACGGTGGTGGTCATCGAGCATAACCTGGAGGTCATCAAAACCGCCGACAATATCATCGACCTCGGCCCGGAAGGTGGCGATGGCGGCGGCCGAATCGTGGCGGTAGGCACGCCGGAGGAGGTCGCGCGCGTCCCCGAAAGCTACACCGGCCAGTTCCTCGCCCCCTATCTGGAACGGCGCGCCGCCGCGAAGAAACGGGCATGATGCCTATGGCGCATCCCGCCAAATGCCTGGAAGACGTGGTCGAGTGGACGCTGGGCGAAGGCAAGCAACTGCGGCTGCGCGAGCTGATCCCCGGTTTCTGCGAGCGGCTGATCGAGGCCGGCGTGCCGATCCTGCGCTGTTCCCTGCATATCCGCCAGCTTCACCCGCAATATTACTCGCGCGGCTTCTTCTGGTGCCGGGGCGAGGCGGCAGCGACGGAATCGCCGCGCGAGCACGGAATCGAAAACACCCCGGCCTATCTCGACAGCCCGCTTTATCGGGTCTACGCGCATCGCGAGGATGTGCGCCGCCGCCTGCTGGACCCCGCAACGCCCCGCGATTTCCCCATTCTGCAGGAGATAGAGCAGCTTGGCGTTACCGACTATCTGGTCAAGGGGTTGCCGTTCCGCCAGGGTGCCACGCAGGCCGTCACTCTGGCGACCGACCACCCGCAGGGGTTCAGCGACGCCAACCTGACGATTGTGGACGCCGCCCTGCCCGCTTTCGCGGCGGCGGCCGAACTCATAAACCTTGAGCGCATGTCGCGGGTGCTGCTGCAGACCTATGTCGGCAAATCGACCGGCAACCGCGTCAACGCGGGCGAAATCAGGCGCGGCGATGTAAACCACATCCGTGCGGTGTTGTTGTTCAGCGATTTGAGAGGGTTTACACGGCTCTCCGAGACCCTGCCTGGCGAGGATGTGATCGAATTGCTGAACGAGTATTTCGAAACGCTGTCCAAGCCCTTCACCGATGCGGGCGGTGAAATCCTGAAATTCATCGGCGACGCGATGCTGGCGATCCTGCCGGTCGATGGCAATGGCGATGGGGCCGAAGGAGAGACCTGTGAGATAGCACTGGCGGCCGCCAAAGAAGCCGTCTCCGCGCTCGCCCGCCTGAACGACAAGCGCCGGCAGGCTGGAAAACCTTGCTTCAGCGCGGGCCTGGCCCTGCATGTGGGCGAGGTGCTCTACGGAAATATAGGCACGCCGGATCGCCTGGACTTCACCGTCATAGGCCATGCAGTCAACCTGGCCAGCCGCATCGGGCATCTGTGTTCCGAGGCCGGCCACCCGATGGTGCTCTCAGCCGATTTCGCGCGCGCGGTATCGGCGCCAGTGCGAAGCCTCGGCCGGCACGACCTGAAGGGCATCGCCGTGCCCCAGGAAATTTTCGCGCCGGCATAACGCCTCATTCAACTACCCGATTTCTCTCCGAAATTGGATATCCGGGAGGCGCCATGGCGCCAGCAGTGCAATGTTTTACATTTGCCGGACCCGGTCCATTGACCCCGCAGGGTTCGCCTTCTATCTGTTGCCCATGTCCAGAATCATCAATCCCGTCCACATCGTCGGCGGCGGCCTGGCCGGGTCCGAGGCGGCCTGGCAGCTTGCCCGCGCCGGGATTCCCGTCATCCTGCACGAGATGCGGCCCGTTCGCGAAACCGACGCGCACCAGACGGAGGGGCTGGCGGAGCTGGTCTGCTCCAACTCCTTCCGTTCCGACGACGCGGAACATAACGCGGTCGGGCTGTTGCATGAGGAAATGCGCCGCTGCGATTCGCTGATCATGCGCGCGGCCGGAGAGCATAGCGTGCCGGCCGGCGGCGCGCTGGCCGTGGACCGCGAAGAATTCAGCCAGGCTGTGACGGCGGCGCTGGAGGCCGAGCCGCTGATCGAGATCCGCCGCGAGGAGATCGCCGGCCTGCCGCCGGCGGATTGGGATTCTGTGATCGTCGCCACCGGCCCCCTCACCTCGCCCGCCCTGTCGAAGGCCGTATTGGAACTGTCCGGCGAGGAATCGCTGGCCTTCTTCGACGCCATCGCGCCAATCGTCCATAAGGACAGCATCGATTTCTCGAAGGCCTGGTTCCAGTCGCGCTACGATAAGGGCGACGGCAAGGACTACATCAACTGCGCCATGGACGAAGCGCAATACGAAGCCTTCATCGACGCGCTACTGGCCGGCGACATGACCGAATTCAAGGAATGGGAGAAGGATACCCCCTATTTCGAGGCCTGCCTGCCGATCGAGGTTATGGCCGAACGCGGGCGCGAGACCCTGCGCTTCGGGCCGATGAAGCCGGTCGGGCTGACGGATCCGCATGGCGACCGGCGCTCGCACGCGGTGGTGCAGCTTCGCCAGGACAATGCGCTGGGTACGCTCTACAACATCGTCGGCTTCCAGACGAAGCTGAAACATGGCGAACAGGCCCGCATCTTCCGCATGATCCCGGGGCTGGAGAATGCCGAGT
>DAOVHN010000206.1 GCA_030671915.1 Pseudomonadota bacterium | reverse complement strand
CGGTCGACCATGCGCTCGCGCATGACGTCGAGCCACAGCGACTGGTATTCGCCGAGGCTTAGTGTGCCGTCGCCATCCTTGTCGAATTTCTTCAACTGATTGGCGCGGCCCTGGTCGATCTCTTCCTGGGAAAGCTTGCCGTCCTCGTTGGCGTCGAAGCCGAGCAGCATGCCGTGCATGCCGGGACCGCCGCCATACCCGCCGCCATGTCCGCCGCCATGTCCGCCCATGCCGTGACCGCCCATGCCGGAGCCGCCCGTGCCGTATTGGCCGCCGTCATGCATGCGCCAGCGTGAAGGGCCGTCGCCGTCGGCGAGGCTTACGGCGGCCAGGCCGACAAGGCCGATGCCGGCAATGGCTGTGGCGGTGAGAATTCTCGTCGTGCTGCGTTTCATGATCGGATACTCCATGTTTGCGTTGCCTTGGATATCCGGAATATAGGATCGACTTGTCGCAAAAATACGCCACGGTACCCCCTCTTTTGTCGCAAGCGGTATCATTCGCCTGGCCTGGCACATTTCGTTACAAGTTTTCCCCGCGCATACCGTATTGCGCCCTTAGCGAAACCTGAAAAAAGGCCTAAATTCAGATCATGGAGCCCACGCCTCACATTCTGGTCGTCGATGACGAGCGCGAGATTCGCGAGCCGCTGGCGAAATATCTGGTGAAAAACGGCCTGCGCGCGAGCATCGCCGCCGGTGGGGTCGACGCGCGCAAGGAGATAAAGACCAGCGCCATAGACCTTGTGGTGCTGGATATTATGATGCCGGGCGAGGACGGGTTGTCGCTTTGCCGCCATCTGCGCGAGACGACGGACATTCCCGTCATCCTGCTGACCGCCATGGCCGAGGATACCGACCGCGTCGTCGGGCTGGAAATCGGCGCCGACGATTACCTGACCAAGCCCTTCAACCCGCGCGAATTGCTGGCCCGAATCAAGGCGGTGCTGCGCCGCGCGCGATCCGTTCCCCGCCCGCGCGAGGCCATGGAAGGCGAGCGCCTGCGGTTCGGCGGCTGGGTGCTGGACATGAATCGTCGCGAGCTCATCGGCAATGACGGCGTGGCGGCGCCCCTGAGCACGGCCGAGTTCAAGCTGCTGGCGGTCTTCCTGCAGCGACCCGGGATCGTGCTGTCCCGCGAACAGCTGCTGGACCTGACCAGCGGGCGCGGGGCCGAGGTCTTCGACCGGGCCATCGATAATCAGGTCAGCCGCCTGCGCCGCAAAGTCGAGGCCGACCCGAAAAATCCCGTTCTGGTCAAGACCGTCTGGGGCGGCGGCTACATGTTCACCGCCGAAGTGGAGCAAGTATCGTGAGCCGGTTGCTACCGAGAAGCCTGGGCGGGCAGTTGCTCCTGCTGCTGCTGGCGGCGCTGATGCTGTCGCATCTGGTGGGTTTCCTGATCTTCTCCGACGAACGCCGCCAGGCGATGCGCAGCGTCCATCATATCCAGCTGCTGGAGCGCACGGCCGCGATGGTGCGGGTGCTGGAGGCGACATCGCCGGAAATGCGGGACGACATCCTGCGCGCCGTCGCCTCGCCCCGCCTGCGTTACTGGATTACGGACGGGACAGCGCTGGCCGACGCAAACGCCGAGGGCATGGAGCAGTGGCTGGCCGTGAGGCTGGAAGAACTGCTGCCCGAGGGCCCCCGCGCGCCGCTGCGCGTGCATATGACCGACGAAGGCTGGCCAAGCGAAATCATGGAATTTCACGGGCGCGGCCATCGGGGAATGGCTTCGCATCACGATGGGGACGCGGAATACGACGAGGATAACGATGACCGTGGCTCCGGCCCGCGCGATCGCAGGCGGCCGGGTGGCGGCATGGGGCTGACGCTGTCGGTCCCGTTGCCAGACGGGCAATGGCTGAATGTGGCGACGGGTTTCCCCGCCCCGCGGACCAGCTGGGCCTGGCCGTCCATCGTCTCCATGGCGCTGGCGGCTTTCGCGATCCTGCTGGTCGTTGCCCTGACGGTTCGCCGCATCACCCGCCCGCTGAAGGCCCTGTCGAACGCGGCGGAGAAGCTGGGCCGCGGCGAGGATGTGGAACCGCTGGCCGAGACCGGCCCGGCGGAGTTGCAACGAACCACCGCCGCCTTCAACGCCATGCGGGAACGCCTCACCCGTTTCGTGCGCGACCGCACCGTGATGCTGGCCGCGATCAGCCACGATCTGCGCACGCCGCTGACCTCGCTCAGGCTGCATGCGGAACTGGTCGAGGAGGGGGAGACGCGGACCAAGCTGCTGGCTATCCTGGAGGAAATCCAGCGCATGACCGAGGCCACGCTGGCCTTCGCCCGCGAGGAGGCGACGCGCGAGGAGACGCGGCCCGTGGACCTGTCGGCGCTGGTGGACAGCCTCTGCGACGATCTGGCCGAGCTTGGCATGGAGGTGAGTTTCGCGGAGGCGGGGAGGGCGCCCTTGTCCTGCCGGCCGGTCGGCCTGAGGCGGGCCTTGCGCAACATGATCGAACATGCCGCCGCCGATGGCCTTCGCGGGCGTGTAGCCCTGGAAGAATCGGCGGGCGAGTTCGCGATCGTCATCGACGACGACGGGCCGGGCATTCCGGAGGAAGATAAGGAGCGCGTCTTCGGCCCCTTCGTGCGGCTGGAAGAATCGCGCAGCCGCGAGACTGGCGGCATCGGCATCGGCATGGCCATCGCGCGTTCCATCGTACGGGCGCACGGCGGCGACATTACGCTGGAAAACCGCCCCGAAGGCGGCCTGCGCGCCACGGTGCGCCTGCCGAGGGATGCGTCGTGAGGAAATCGCCGCTGTTTGCCACCCTTTCAATTCTGGTGGCTCTCGCGCCATGGACGGCAATGGCGCAGGGCGCGGAATGGCCCGGCCTTTATTTCGAACAATGCGGCAACTGCCATGGCAGCGCCGATGAATTGCTGAAAGAACGCGCCGCGCTGAAGGACGGAGTGTTGCTGGGCCGGCGTTCGGGCCAGGATATAAGGGCGTTTCTCGGCCGCCATTTCGGCCAACGAAGCGAAGCCGACGTCGCGACGATTTATATGGAATTGTTGCGCATTGCCGTGCGCGGCGGCCGTTTCAAGCAGCAATGCGCGATCTGCCACGTTAGCGCCGAGGAGCTGGCCCGCAAAAGCTTAATCCTGCGCGACGGTGAATTGTTTGGCCGCTATTCAGGCCGCCCGATCGCTGATTTCCTGACCCGCCACGGCCGCCTGCCCACGCAGGAAGACGCCGCGTTTTTCGAGCAGGTGTTGCGGCGGAACCTTCCTGGCGGCGGTTAGGATTCGCTGAAGATATCCACCAGTTTAGCCTTGCCCTTCTTCTCCGCGATTTGCAGCGGCGTGTTGCCTTCTCCATCGGTTGCCGCCGGATCCGCGCCGGCGTCGAGCAGCAGCCTGGCGATCTCGGCATCGCCGCGCGAGGCCGCCCAATGCAATGCGGCGCCGCCATTGGCGTCGCGGCTGTCGGGGTCGGAGCCCTTCTTCAGGAAGGCATGGACGACCGCCGCGTGGCCCTTGCGGATCGCCTCGATCAGGTCGCGCGACGGGTTGGATTTGCCGGCGTTCCAGCCCGCCACGCCCGCATGCAGCAACTCGCCGTCGATTACCTCCTCGGCCGCCGGATAGTAGGCCCGGGCCAGCGTATCCACCACCACAGCCCCCTCGCCATACTCCAGCGCCACCGCTTTCGCGGCGTCGGGCCGGTCGTAGCCGGTAATCATGCGCCCGTCCGGCGAGCGGACGTAATAGCGGTGCGGTTCGTCTGTCATGAACAAAAGATGGTCCGGGATCGACAGGCGACAAGATATCATTCCCTCCCCCATGACGGGGGAAGGCTCATAAAGCGGGCTTCACAGCTCCTATTTCAGCGTATCGTAGTAGGCCTGCAGGACTTCCAGCACTTCCGGGCGGCTGAACTTGGTCGATACCTCTTCGTGTTTTGCGAACATTTCGCGGAGTTGCGTGCCCGAGATGTTCATGCGGTGCTCCTCGCCGTGCGGGCAGGTCTTCGAGGTCGCCATGCCGTCGCATTTGTCGCAGTAAAAGGTGATGTCGATCTTCAGCGGCCTGGTGACCAGCGCGCCGTCCCACAGCGTATCGAAGATATGCTGCGCATCGAACGGGCCGTAATAGTCGCCGACGCCGGCATGGTCGCGCCCGATGACGAGGTCCGAACAGCCGAAATTCTGACGGAACAGCGCATGCAGCAGCGCCTCGCGCGGGCCGGCATAGCGCATCTCGATGGGATAGCCCGACTGGATCGCCGTGCCCGGCACGAAATAATGCTCGACCAGCGCGTCGATGGCGTCGACCCGCACCTCGGCCGGGATGTCGCCGGGTTTCAGCTTGCCCAGCACCTGGTGGATCAGAACGCCGTCGCAAATCTCGACGCCGATTTTGGCGAGATATTCGTGGCTGCGATGCATCGGGTTGCGGGTCTGGAAGGCGGCGACGCGCGACCAGCCCTTCTCGGCGAACATCGCGCGGGTCTCGGCGGGGCGCATATAGAGGCCCTCGTATTGTTCCGGATAGGCGCCTTCCGACAGCGCCGTTACCCGGCCCGCCAGATTGACCGGGCCCTGTTCCAGCACTTTCTGCACGCCGGGGTGTTTCTCGTCGGTCGTGCGGTAGACATGCTCGCATTCGAGGTCGCGGTCGATGACGTATTTTTCGGTGACCTCCAGGATGCCCATGATCTCGCCGGAGTCGGCGTCGACCAGCGCCACCTCTTCCTCGATGCCGATGGAATCGGCCAGGTCCTGTTCCGCCGACAGCGTGATCGGGATCGGCCAGAACAGCCCGTCGGCCATCTTCATGTCGGTGCAGACGCCGCGCCAGTCGGCCTCGCCCATGAAACCGTCCAGCGGCGTATAGGCGCCCATCGCCATCATCACCAGATCGGACGTCTCGCGGCTCGACATCGGAACCTGCTTCAGGTTTGCAGCCCTTTTCAGTTCCTCGGCTCTCTCGGCCTCGGGGGCCAGCAGCGGTTTCAGCGTTCCGCCACCATGGGGCGGTACCAGTTTGGACATAGCGTCTTCTCCCTTTGCTTCCTTGCCGTGCAGTTTGCGGGATGGCGACATTGCGACGCCACGCCGCATATCCCTATAAAAATACGAGTTTTCATTCTCACACAAGAATGTTCTAATATGCGAATGTATTCTCCGCCACGCTTCCAAACACGGCGCGGTTTGTGTAACAAAGTGACCTTCTGAGTAACCGGACAGGCAATCCAACATGGCGAATCAAGGGCCAAAGAGCCAGACAATCCTGGTGGTCGGGGGCGGTATCGCCGGCATCACCGCGGCGGTCGAGGCGGCGGAAACCGGCTATGACGTAATCCTGCTGGAGCGCGGCCCCGCGCTGGGCGGGCGTGTAGCCCAACTGAACCGCTACTTCCCCAAACTGTGCCATCCGACCTGTGGGCTGGAGATCAAT
>DAOVHN010000349.1 GCA_030671915.1 Pseudomonadota bacterium | reverse complement strand
TCGATGACCTCCCGGCGGATCGTCTGCGCCGAAACGCCGAGCCGTTCCGCCATCGATTCTATGGAGGCGAAACCGCTCTCGCGCACGGCACGGATAACCGCGTCCTGGCGCTTGGTCAGCCCGTCATCATCGATTTTCTTCAAACCGGTCTCCCTGAGCGTGGGAACTGTCGTCCCTTATCCCCAGCATAACCCGAAGATAACCGGTTTGTAAATTATCTTACAAATAATTCCACATAACGGCATGGAAGGCTGGTCGCGGCTCTCATAATCGTGACAGCATCGAGCGCGTGTTTCGGTATAGGTTACGGCAACGATTTTGCGTCTGATTTGCACCGCCACCGCACAAATTTCCGGGAAAACGCGATGAAAGACAAGAAACTCCTGCCGGTCGGGTTGATCGGAACCGCGATTGCCGCGATCTGCTGCTTCACACCGGCATTGGTGCTGTTGCTGGGCGCGCTGGGCATGTCGGCTCTTGTCGGCTGGTGGCTCGACCTGATCCTGTTCCCGGCGATGGCGGTCTTTATGGGCGTGGCCGCCTACGGGTTCTACCTGCGCCGGCGCGCGAGTGCGGGGATTGCCGCCGGGGCCGAGGGCGACTAGTTTCCCGGATGGAATGGGAAAAGTGAACCGATGCAGCATGTAACGCCAAAACGGATTGTCGCCGGGATCGCGGTGGCTATTGTCAGCTTTGTCCTGCTCGGCACGGTGGCCGCGCTGTGGGACAATTCGTTCTTCGTGCGCATGACGCCGGCCGGCGGCTGGGAAATCGCCATGCTGGGGGCGATGTCGGCGATCTCCGGCGTCTATGTCGCCATCCGGCGGCCGTTCTGTTCGGTCAAGGGCGCGGGCGCGGGCGGCATACTGGCCTTCCTGGGCGTCGCCTGCCCGGTCTGCAACAAGATCCTGCTGCTGATCTTCGGCGGCGAACTCCTGATGACGTATTTCGAGCCCGTGCGCATCTACGTCGCCGCAGCCGGCGCCCTGCTGATCGGCTGGTTCACCCTGCGTGAGTACCTCCTGATCCGCCGCCAGCCCGAACCCGTCCCCGCGGAATAACGCTCACCAAGTTGACGGCCAACCTCCGGCTCGCTTAGATGCGCCGCGCGCCGGGCGGGCGCGTTTTTTATGGTGAGGGAGAGGTATGCCGGCCGGGTTGTCGATCCTGCCGTTGGCGCTGGTTCTGGTTCTGCTGGCGACGCGGCGTGTAACGCTGGCCTCGGCCGGGTTGGTGGCGCTGGCGGCGACGCTGCCGGCGGTGATCTACCTGCGCGGCGCGGACGGGCTTGCCGGTTTCCTGTGGATCGAGAGTCTGAAAGGCGCCTGGGTTTCTTGGCAGGGGCTTTCCGTCATCTTCGCCGGCGTGGTGTTTCACCAGGTGCTGCACCGCCGCCCCGCCCGGCAAGCGGAAAACGGCGCGGATACGGACACCCATCGCGGGGCCTTCGCGGCGGCCTTCCTGTTCGGCGTTTTCGTGGAGACCGCCGTGGGCTTCGGTGTCGGCACCATCGTGGCGGTCGTGGGGCTGATGCGGCTGGGGCTTTCCGGGCCGGCCGCCGCCGCGCTATCGGTATTCAGCCAGATCCTGGTGCCGTGGGGCGCGATGGCGGTGGGCACCGGCATCGGCGCCGGGCTGCTGGGTGTCGAGGTGGAGGCGCTGGGTACGCGGACGGCGGAGGTCACGGCGATGACGCTGCCGTTCCTGCTGCCCTTTTTCTGGGGGCTGTTGCGCGCCGCCGGGGTGGCGCTACGGCCCGCGAATCTCTCCCTCGACATCCTGCTGATCCTGGCGATGGGGGGCCTGCTGATCGCGGTGAACCGTTATCTGGCGGTCGAACTCGGCGGGCTGCTGGCGCCGGGCATCCTGGCGGTGGCGGTGATGGCGCCGCGCCTGCGGCGAAGCCGCGCCTATACGGTGACACTGATTAGCGATATTTGGCCATATCTGCTGCTGGCGGGCTCGCTGCTGGCCACCCGGCTGGTTCCCGGCCTTCCCGGCCTGCTGCATTCCGTGCTGGATCTGCGCCCCTTCGAGGGCATGCCCGATTTCCCCGTGCTCTATCACGCCAGCTTCTGGCTGATGGTCACGGCCATCGTCGCGGCGCCGGCGAGCCTCTGGCGCGGCGGATTGGGGCCGTTGCTGCGCGACAGCCTCCGCATGTCGCGCACGCCGTTACTGGTCACCCTGTTCTTCGTGGTGCAGGCGCAATGGATGCTGGAATCCGGTGCGGCCGGAGCGCTGGGCGCGGCCTGGCAGTCGGTGGCGGGCGATCTGTCGGTGCTGGCCGCGCCGCTGTTCTCCGCCGCCATCGCCGGACCGTCGGGCAGCAACACCGCCGCCATCGCCATGATGATGCCGGTGATGGCCCCGATCGCGGTGCAGACCGGGGCCTCGATGCTGACGGTGGTGGCGATCCAGAACATCGCCGGCGGGCTGTCGACCATGCTGTCGCCGGGCCGCATCGCGCTGGCCGCGGGCCTCGCCGGACTGCAGGGCCAGGAGACCGTCGTCTACCGCCAGATGCTGCCGGTCACCGCCGCGATCCTCGGCGCGCCGATCCTGGTTCTGGCGGTTCTTGTGTTCTGGTGATTGCGGCTGATTTCGATTGATCGCCGTTCGAATTTAAGCGAATGATTGGATGAGCATAGCGAAGGAGAAAGCCATGTCGCTGAAAGCAGTCGAGACGGGCGCCAAGCCCATGGACGAGGTGGAGCGCCAGGGGCGCATCGATCTGGCGGCGATGTTCCGCATTGCCGTGCGCTACAACTGGCATGAAGGCATCGCCAATCATTTCAGCCTGGCGATTTCCGATGACGGCAAGCGCTTCCTGATGAACCCGCAAGGGCGCCACTGGTCGCGCATCCGGGCCAGCAATTTGCTCGTGCTGGACGCCGACGGGGCGGCCGACGTGATCGGCCAGGGCGCCGGCAAGGCCGACCCCACCGCCTGGCATATCCATTCGAAGATTCATGCCGGCAACCCGAAGGCGCGCTGCGTGCTGCATACTCACATGTTTTACGCCACCACGCTGGCCTGCCTGAAGGACTACCGCCTGCAGATGATCGACCAGAACGCCACGCGCTTTTACAACCGCATCGCCTATGACGAAAATTTCAACGGCATGGCGCTGGACGACGGCGAAGGCCGGCGCATCGGCGGCACGGTCGAGAAGGACAAGAGCGTGCTGTTCATGGCCAATCACGGCGTCGCCGTGGTGGCCGGGAACGTGGCCCAGGCTTTCGACGAAAACTACTACCTGGAGCGCGCCTGCAAGGTCCAGGTTCTGGCGCTGTCGACCGGCCAGCCGCTGCATGTTCTCTCCGACGAGGTCGCCGCGAAGACCTGCGAACAATGGCAGCGCGAGTTTTCGACGGATGCCGCCCAGGACCATTTCAACGAAATGAAGGCGATCCTCGACAGGCACGAGCCGGACTACAAGGACTGATAAAACACCCGGCGCCGAGCGACCTCGTCCTTCGAGACGGCTGCAAAATTCAAGGTCGTCATTGCGAGGCGCGAAGCGCCGCGGCAATCCAGGAGGCAGCGATGTCTGGATTGCTTCGCCCGCGGCTCGCAATGACGGCGGGAATTATTGCCCCCGCACTAAACCAGCAAGGAAACACGCCATGGAAACCGTCAGCTTCACCCGCATGGAAGACGGCACGAAGGAAGAGTACGCGTACCTCACGGAACTTGAGACCGAATACGCCAACAACGTCGCCGACCGGGTTCTCGATTATTTCCGCGGGCTGAACCAGACGCTGGAGGGCTATACGATCACACGCCAGCAGCACGGGCTGCAATCG
>DAOVHN010000512.1 GCA_030671915.1 Pseudomonadota bacterium | reverse complement strand
GGGCACGAGCAGCGCCATGAGCCGCTTGGTCGCGTCCTGGACCTCCCGGTCATAGGTGATGGCGATTTGTTCGAGCATGGCTTCGAGCTGCCCGCTCTCCTCGCCGACCCGAACGAGATGAACCGCGAGCGAGGGGAAAAGCCCGCATTCGGCGAGCGGCGCGGCGAGGCCCTGCCCCTGGCGCAACCGTTCCGTTATCCCGGTCAGCGCTTGGCGAAGGGCGCTGTTGCCGACGACGTCGCGGACGATGCCCAAGGCGTCGAGCAGCGGCTGGCCGCCATGCAGCAGCATCGACATCGTATGGGCGAAGCGCGCGGTTTCGATTTTTCGCAACAGGTCGCCGACGAGCGGAATACCGAGCTTCCAGATATCCCAGCGCAGGCGAAAGGCCGGATCCCCGAGGGCGCGCCGGAACAGAAGAACGGCCAGGGCAATGACCAGCGCGCCCGCCCACCACCAGGCTTGAACGGCGTCGCCGACCTCCAGGAAAACGCGGGTCAGCAGCGGCAAGGCATCGCCCATATCCTCGAACATGGGCCGGAACTGGGGCAGCACCAGGCCAAACATCACGATAACGGTAAGGACCGCCATGACCATCAGAATGGCGGGATAGATCAGCGCCGAGCGCACGCTTTCGCGAAGCGCCTGTATCCGTTCCATGAAATCGGCCAGCCGGACCAGCACGTCATGCAGCGAGCCGCCGGCTTCGCCCGCGCGGACCATGCCCGCATAGAAAGACGGAAAGGAGCGGCCTTCGTCCTCGATGGCGTCGGCCAGCGAGCCGCCGCCTTGAATTCTTTCGAGGATGCGCGACTGCATATCGCGTACCGCCGCCACGTCCGCCACGTCGATCAGGACGCGCAATGCTCGGTCGAGCGGCAGCCCGGCCTTCAACAGGGTTGCGAGCTCGCGGGTCGCGATGGCAATGTCGCGCTGGGCGATCCCGCCCGTCCCGAACAGGTCGCGGTGCAGTATATTCTGCCCACTCGCGCTCCCCTCCTCAACTTTCAGGGGAAAATGCCCTTGGCCACGCAGCTTTTCGACGACAATGGACCGGTCGGCGGCCTCCATCGACCCCTCGATCGTCTCGCCCCCGGCGCTTACCGCCCTGTATCGAAAACTCGGCATGTTATGGTCTACCCGTCCCAGGTCACGCGCAGCACCTCTTCGATGCTGGTGATGCCTTCGGCCGCCTTGCGCAGGCCGTCGCGGTAAAGAGTCCGCATGCCGCCCTCGACGGCTGCATTTTCGATTTCGCGGGCATCGGCCCGCTGCAGTACCAGGCGGCGCAGGGCATCGTCCATGACCAGCACTTCAAGCAATGCGCTTCGGCCGGAATAACCGGTCCCGTTGCACTTGTCGCATCCCGTGGGGTGGTAGAGCACCCGCGGTGGTTCGTCCCCGGCGCCGAGACGTTCCAGCAGTTCGGCGTCCGGCTCGGCGGCCTCCCGGCAATGGGGACAAAGCTTGCGCACGAGGCGCTGCGCGGCCACGCCGTTGATTGTCGACGTCAGCAGATAATCCGGCACCCCCATATCCATCAGGCGCGCGATCGCGCCCGCGGCATCGTTGGTATGAAGGGTGGAAAGCACGAGATGGCCGGTCAGCGCCGCCTGCACACCGATCTGCGCGGTCTCGAGGTCGCGAATTTCGCCGATCATCAGAATATCGGGATCCTGACGCAGGAAAGACCGCAAGGCGCGGGCGAAGGTCAACTCGATCTCCGGTTTGACCTGGACCTGCAGCACACCGTCAAGCTGGTATTCCACCGGGTCCTCGACGGTGAGGATTTTCCGTTCCGGGGAATTGAGCCGTAGCAGCGACGTATAGAGCGTGGTGGTCTTGCCGCTGCCGGTCGGGCCGGTCACCAGCAGAATACCATGCGGCCGCTCGAGCACCCCCAAATAGGACTTCAGGGTATCGTCGAGGAAGCCCAGCGTCTTGAAATCGAGCACCGCGCCGTCGCGGTCCAGGATACGCATCACGACGCTTTCGCCATGCAGGCTTGGCGTGGTCGAGATGCGAAGGTCGAATTCCTTGCCGCGCACCACGACCTTGATCCGGCCGTCCTGCGGCAGGCGGCGTTCGGCGATGTTGAGGCGGGCCATGATCTTGATGCGCGAGACGATGGCCGCGGCCAGCCTTTCGGCGGGGGACTCGGCCTCGCCCAGCACGCCGTCCACGCGATAGCGCACCCGCAACCGTCCTTCGAACGGTTCGATATGAATATCGGAAGCGCGCTGTTCGACCGCGCGCTCGATCATCCGGTTTACCAGCCTGATGACCGGCGCCTCGCTGGCAAGGTCGCGAAGGCGTTCGACATCGGCCTCGGCATCCACACCGCCATCTTCGCCCGCAATCCCGGCGGTCCCCTCCCCGCCCCCGTCATAAAGGCTGTGCAGGGCCGCCTCGATATCGGCCGGGGTCGCGACGCGGACTTCGACCGGCGTGCCGGCTGCCATGCGCACCGCGTCGATCGCAAACCGGTCCAGCGGGTCGGCCATGGCGAGCACCGCGCCGTCCGGTCCCTGTTCGATCGGCACGACGCGCGCCTGCTGCAGAAAGCGGAAACTCAACCGGTCCTCGAACAGGGGCTCGGCGGGGAAATCCGTACGCGCCAGGAGCTTCAGGCCAAGCGCGTCGGCGTAAGCCGCGGCCAGGTCGATTTCC
>DAOVHN010000177.1 GCA_030671915.1 Pseudomonadota bacterium | reverse complement strand
CCCCGAAACCGGCGCCGGGGAAGGAATCCCAGAAGGATATGGTGTTGAAACGTCCGGTCGCGGCACGCGCGATCTTCAGTGCAATCTCCACCGCGTCCGATCCGCCGGTCGCGAACAGGACTTTTTCAAGGGAGCCGGGCGCGATCTCCGCCAGCTTGCGGGCCAGCGCCGTGGCGGGTTCGCAGGCGAAGCGGCGGGGCGCGAAGGGCAGGGCGTCCATCTGCGCAGCGATGGCCGCCTTCAGACGGGGATGACCATAGCCGATATGATGGACATTGTTACCGTGGAAATCCATGTAGCGCCGGCCCTGGACATCCTCGATCCAGATGCCCTCAGCGCGGGCGACGGCGTTGAGGCAGGGCGTCGATACCGATTGATGCAGAAAATAACGGGCGTCCTCGTCGAGGATCGCCCGCGTGGTCTCGTCGATATTGCGCGACGACCACTCGCGGCGCTTCGGCGACCGGTTCGACTCACCCTCGCTCTGCAGGGGAGGGCCGCCGCCTGGCGTGTTGTCGTTGCCGGCCATCTAGCCTCCGTAGAAGACGTTTTCGCCCAGATCCTTCATTTCGAGGACTTCCTCGTCGGGGCGCTTTTTCGGCTCGTGGGTGATGGCGGCGTCGATAACCTCGCCAACGACAATATGGTGATCGCCCTTTTCGACGATCTCCACCACCTTGCATTCCACGCTGGCCTGCGCGTTGAGCAGGATCGGGGCGCCGGAGCTGCCCGAACGGAAGGGCTCGCCACTGATCGTATGGCCATCGCGCTCGGCGGGCTTGAAGAAGGCAAAAGCCAGGCCCTGCTGTCCCTTACCCAACATGTTCAGCGCGAAGTGGCCGGCGGATTTCAAAATCGCATAGGCCCCGGAATCGGCTTTGACCCCGACCACCAGCATCGGCGGCGCGAAGGAGGTCTGCGTCACCCAGTTGACCGTGGCCGACCCAACCTGGCCGTCGGCATCCTCTGCAGTCAGCACATAGATCCCGTAGGGAATCATCCTCAGCGCCGTCTTCTTTGCGTTATCGTCCATGATATTCGGGCCTCCTCCCCGTAGCCTTATTGGGTTTATCGTGACCTGCCACCCGAAGCCGGAGGCGTAGAGTGGCGGATGGGGTGGGATTCGAACCCACGAGACGCGCTAACGCCTGCCGGTTTTCAAGACCGGTGCCTTCAACCGCTCGGCCACCCATCCTTGCGTTGACCGGCAACATATCTAATGCCTGGTCACGCGCGCGTCCACCGGTTTGCTGTCGTGAAATCCGCCCGGCATCGCCATCTTCACACCACAGTTATCGCGCAACAGTGAGCCAATACCCTACACGGAAGATATTGCCAGTAATCCGGCGCTATGGCACAAGGTCTGGTAGCGATTCCCTGAATGCATTAAGGGCGAGGAATGTCCCGATACCTGTTGATCCTGTTGATCCCGCTGGCCATCGCCACCGTTCTGGCCAGCGGCGCGCCCCCCGTTCTTGCCCATTCACCAGTTACCGAGCCCTCCGCGCCGGCCGAGCCCTTTCCCGAATGGCTTGAGCAATTCAGGGCGGACGCGAGGGTGCGCGGGATATCGCGAGTGACCATCGAGGACGCCTTGAGCGATGTCGAGCCGATCCCCCGGGTTGTCGAACTGGACCGCCGCCAGCCTGAATTCTCCCTGACTTTTCGCGAGTATCTGAGCCAGGTCGGCTCCGACGAACGTATCGCCAGAGGCCGGAACAGACTGGCGAAACATCGCGCATTGCTGAATGCGGTCTCCACGAAATATGGCGTCCCGCCGCAAGTCATCGTTGCCCTGTGGGGCATCGAGACCGATTTCGGCCGGCTGACCGGCGGCTTCCAGGTTATCCCCGCGCTGGCGACACTGGCTCATGACGGGCGCCGCAGCGCCTATTTCCGCAAGGAACTATTCAACGCGCTGACGATTATCGACCAGGGCCATATCCGCGCCGCCGACATGATGGGATCCTGGGCCGGCGCCATGGGGCAATGCCAGTTCATGCCGTCAAGCTTCCTGCGCGCCGCGGTCGACAATAATGGCGATGGGCGCAAGGATATATGGAAAACGCAATCCGACGTTTTCGCTTCCGCCGCCAATCTGTTGCGCAGCAACGGCTGGGTGAAGGGCAGGATCTGGGGCAGGCCGGTACGGCTGCCGGCCTCGTTCGACCCGGCCCTGGTCGGTCACGATACCAGGAAACCGCTGGCGGAGTGGCAGCGTATAGGTGTCCGCCGAAGCGATGGGCGCAACCTGCCGCGAGTTGATATCACCGCCTCGGTCATCATGCCCGGCGGCGCAGGCGGGCCAGCCTTTATAGTTTATGAAAACTTCCGGGCGATCCTTAAATGGAACCGCTCCGACTTTTTCGCTTTGACGGTCGGCTATCTGTCCGACAGAATCGGCGGTAAGAATACCGTAATGTTTTCGCAATGACCGGACAGGCAATATTGCCGCGACGTGCCATCCTGTGGCTTGCCATGGCCATCGGGGCGATTCTGCTCGCCGCATGCGAGACTGGAAAATCCTCTGTTGGGGCCGGCCCCGCAAATATTGTCCCTGGCTCAACGCCGCCGCCGCCGACCGCCAAGCGGTTCGATCCGGGGACCTACAAGGTTGGCAATCCTTATCAGGTGGAAGGGAAGTGGTATTACCCGAAGGTCGACCTTGCCTATGACGAACGCGGGGTTGCGTCTTGGTACGGGCCAAATTTCCATGGCAAGAAAACCGCCAACGGCGAGATCTTCGACATGACGCTGATCAGTGCGGCACACAAGACCCTGCCCATGCCCAGCGTCGTTCGCGTAACCAATCTGGAAAACGGCCGCAGTCTTATCATCCGTTTAAACGACCGTGGACCCTTCGTGCGCGGACGAATTATCGACCTGTCACGCCGGGCCGCCGAATTGTTGGGCTTCTCCAAAAAGGGTACCGCCATGGTGCATGTCCGCCTGCTGCAGGATGAAAGCCGGCGCGCGGCCCTGGAGGCCGGGGCGTCCGGAAAAAATCTGATAGCGTTCGGTGCACCAGCGCCGAGGGCAGCGCCCAGCATTCCGGTAAGCGTCGAGGTGCTGGCCCCGGCCGAAAATGTTGCGGTTTCGATGTCACCTCCCCAGCCGAATACCCGGGTGGCCGTGGCAGGCAACCGACCACCCGCGGCCCCACCACCCTATGGCGCGATGACGGCCGTTACCAGCAACGCCCCGCAACCGGCGCCCGCACTGGCCGTACGTCCGGCCCCCGTGGAACCGGCGGCAAACAACGAGACCGCCCGGCCCGCGCCAATCGATATTGCGGCCCTGCCATCGCGCGAGAAGGTCGAAATGCGGCCTGTAGGGAACCAGCCGAACATATTCGTACAGGCCGGCGCCTTCCGGAAATACATCAACGCCAACCGCTTGCGGGCTCGATTGACGGTTTTGGGGCACCGGGTCAATGTATCCCAGGTCTACGTTACAAATCAGCCCTTCTTCCGGGTCAGACTGGGGCCGCTGCGTACTGTCGAAGATGCCGACATGGCATTGGAAAATGTTGTCTCACTTGGCTACCCGGAAGCCCGGATCGTCGTCGACTGAGCTTGGTCAATTAAGTTTAAAAATACGGATAACCTGATGGAATATATATCTTTACGCATCCGCTATATGACCGTGATCCTGGCCGCCTGCGTCGGCCTGACTGGCACGGCCCTGGCGGTCGAAACCACGGCCAAACAGGCGATCGTGATCGACTACGACACCGGTAACGTGCTCTACGCAAAAAATGCCGACGAGACCGTGGGCCCGGCCTCGATGACCAAGATGATGACGATTTATCTTTTGTTCGAACGGCTGAAGGACGGCCGGCTGTCGCTTGAAAGCGAATTGCCGGTCAGCGAAAAGGCCTGGAAGATGGGCGGGTCGAAAATGTGGGTCGAGGTCGGCAAAACGGCCAAGGTCGAGGATCTGATCCGCGGCATCGTCGTCCAGTCCGGCAACGATGCCACCATAGTGGTCGCCGAAGGGCTGGCCGGCACCGAGGAAGCCTTCGCCGACGAAATGACCCAGCGGGCGAGGTCGCTGGGAATGAACGGCTCGAGCTTCCGCAACGCCAGCGGCTGGCCGGCCTCCGACCATTACATGACCGTGCGGGATCTGGCGATTCTGGCGATGGCGACGATCCGCGATTTCCCGGACTATTACCATTACTATGCCGAGAAGGAATTTACCTACAGTAAGATCAAGCAGCCCAACCGAAACCCGCTATTGTACAAGAACATAGGAGCGGACGGCCTGAAGACGGGTCATACAGAAGAATCGGGCTACGGCCTGACCGGATCGGCCCTCCGCGACGGTCGCCGTGTTGTCGTGGTGGCCCATGGCATGAGTTCCGTGCGCGAACGCAGCGAGCAGTCCGAGCGGCTGATTTCCTGGGCTTTCCGGGAATGGGGTCAATACGCGTTGTACGAGTCGGGCGAAACGGTGGCGCAAATCCCGGTCTGGCTGGGCGCCAGCGAATCCGTGCCGGTGGTGGTGCGCGACAAGCTGCTGGTTTCGGTGCCGCGCAACGCGCGAAAAGGCATGAAGGTAAAACTGGTGCACCTAGAGGCCGTACCGGGCCCCATCGCCAAGGGAGACGAGGTCGCCAAGCTGGTGGTGTCGGCGAAGGGTATGGAGGATATCGAGGTACCGCTCTACGCGGGCGCGGATGTCGAGCAGGCGGGCTTCTTCGGCAATATCGGCGCCGCGATCTCGTATCTCCTGCGCAGCCTGATCAGCTGACCGAGTCGATGACGGGGGATCATCCTGGGCGCTTCATAACGCTGGAAGGCGGGGAGGGGGGTGGCAAGTCCACCCAGGCCCGCCGCCTCGCCGCCTCGCTGGAGAGCGAGGCAGGCGAAGTCCTGCTTACCCGGGAGCCCGGCGGTTCCCCCGGGGCGGAACAGATCCGCGGACTGTTGGTCGATGGCGAGGTGCATCGCTGGGACGCGGTGACTGAGACCTTCCTGCATTTCGCGGCGCGCCGCGACCATCTGGTCAATATGGTCCAGCCGGCGCTGGCGCGCGGCGCCTGGGTAATTTCCGACCGTTTCGCCGATTCCACAATGGCTTATCAGGGCTACGGCCACGGTGTGGACAGGGACGCCATTGCCGAGCTTTACCGGATATGCGTCGGCTCGTTGAAACCCGACCTGACGCTGATCCTGGACCTGCCGGTCGAGGCGGGATTGGCGCGCGCCGCCGGGCGCGGCGGCGGCGAGGACCGCTACGAGCGCATGGACGTCGCCTTCCATGAACGCCTGCGCCAGGGTTTTCTCGAGATCGCCGGGCGGGATCCGGCGCGTTGCGTTGTCATAGACGCCGCGCGCGGCGAGGATGAAGTCCATGCGCAAATTATCGCTGCCGTTCGCGAGCGCATGGCGTTACCATCGGCGCCATGACGGCGGACGACGAAACATACAGCCCGCGCAAGACAATGGAACTTTTCGGCCATGAAGCGGCCGAAAAGACGCTGCTGGATTCCTGGAACTCGGGCCGCATGCCCCATGCCTGGCTGATCGCGGGGCGTCACGGCATCGGCAAGGCGACGCTGGCCTACAGGGTCGCGCGTTACGTTCTAAGCCAAGGGGCTGGGCAGGGCGCGGGGCTGTTTGGCGAAGACCCAATGGCCACCGGCAGCCTTGCCGTGGACCCTGCACATCCGGTGTGCCGCCAGATCAATGCCAGCGGCCACCCGGACATGCTGACCATCGAACGGTCGATAAATCCGAACACCAAGAAACTGAGAGGCGAGATTGTCGTCGATGACGTAAAGCGTCTTTCGTCCTT
>DAOVHN010000440.1 GCA_030671915.1 Pseudomonadota bacterium | reverse complement strand
CTGGACCACCGCCAAGGGTTTCCTGCGCCCGGCCATGAACCGCCCGAACCTGACCGTGCTGACCCGGGCCCAGGCGAAGAAGCTGCGCTTCGATGGCCGGCGCGTCGTGGGTGTCGAGTTCTGGCATAACGGCGAGGAGTCTTACGCGGCGGCCGACGGCGAATTGATCCTGTCCACCGGCGCGGTCGCCTCCCCCGTTATCCTGCAGCTTTCCGGTGTCGGGCCGGGCGGGCTGCTGCAAGAACACGGCATCGCGGTGCATCACGAACTGAAAGGCGTGGGCGAGAATTTGCAGGATCATCTGCAGATCCGGCCGGTCTTCAAGGTGAAGAACACCGTCACCCTGAACGAGCGCTCCAACAGCATGCTCGGCAAGTTGGCCATGGGGGTCGAGTACGCGCTTTTCCGCTCCGGCCCCATGTCCATGTCGCCCAGCCAGCTCGGCTGTTTTGCGAAAAGCGACCCGACGCGCGAAACGCCGAACCTGGAGTTCCATGTGCAGCCGCTTTCGACCGAGAAGCTGGGCGACCCGCTGCATCCCTTCCCCGGCTTTACCGCCTCGGTCTGCAATCTGCGTCCCGAAAGCCGGGGATATATCAGGCTGCGCGATACCGACCCGCGCTCCAAGCCGGTGATCAAGCCGAACTACCTGTCCACCCCGGGCGACCGCAAGGTGGCGGCCGATGGGCTGCGGCTGGCCCGGCGCGTGTCGGCGGCGCCGGCCCTGGCGCGTTTCGAGCCGGAAGAGCTGAAACCCGGCGCGCATCTGACCACCGACGACGAGTTGGCGCACGCCGCCGGCGATATCGGGACGACGATCTTCCATCCCGTCAGCACCTGCAAGATGGGCCAGGACGATATGGCCGTGGTGGACGAACGGCTGCGCGTGCGCGGGCTGGAAGGGCTGCGGGTGGTGGACGCCTCGATCATGCCGACCATCACCTCGGGCAACACCAACTCGCCCACCATCATGATCGCCGAAAAAGCCGCCGACATGATCCGCGAGGATCGGCGGCGATAGAGTGTGAAGTGTGAAGGGTTACTGAACCGGCGCCGGTAATCCTACTTTCGCCGTGCGGCGGACGAATTTCATCGCCTCGGCGAATTCGGCCGGTTCCGTCTGGGGCAGGGAGCAGAAGCTGCCGACGCAGACATAGGCGGTGGCCTGGCCCTCGACCTGTTTCTTGTACTGCGCCGGGTGGCCGTCGGGCAGCGTTGCGCCGGGGGCGATGACCTGCAGCACGCGGCCGGGCAGGGCGGTGCGCCATGCCTCGGCCAGCAGCGCGTCCGCCCCGGCCTCGCCCCGCCCGCCGATGATCACGACCTGCACGGAGCCTGCCAGCGTATCGGCGGCCGACAGCATCGCGCCATGGTCGATGGGGAACGCCAGCGCCGCGCCGGAAAAGGCGGCCAGCGTGCGCTTCGCATGGTCGCGGTAGATGCCGTCACCGGTCATGAAATAAAGCCGGCCCATCAGCTCCGCCATGGCCGCGTTGCCCGAAGGATATTGCCCGTCATAGCCGATTTTAAGCGCCGGCAATGCCGGGTCCGCATTGGCCGCAACCTGAAAGAAGCCGCCGTCCCGGTCGTCCCAATTGACCAGCGCCTCGGCCGCGTGGGCGCGGGTATCGGCAAGGTAGCCGTCGTCCCCCGTGACCTCGAACAGGGTCAGCGCCGCCAGGCCCAGCAACGCATGGTCTTCGGTTGTCGCCATCCCTTCGCGCCGCCCGGCGCGGGTATAGCGGTACATCCGGCCGTCCGCGATCAGCGCGCGGCGAAGGAAAGCGTATGCTTCGACCGCCGCCGCGATCCATTCCGGCCGGCCGTACGCCGCCCCGGCCTCGGCCAGCGCGGCGATGGCGAGGCCGTTCCAGTCGGCCACCGCCTTGTCGTCGAAATCCGGGCGCGGCCGTTTGGCGCGAGCCTGGAACAGACGGGCGCGGGCGCGGGCCAGCCTGTCCTCGACATCCCGTGCGGAGAGATCGAATGCCGCGGCAAGTTCGTCCGTTGTCGCGCCCAGACGGTGCAGGATGGTGACGCCTTCCCAGTTGCCGCCGGCGGTCACGTCATAGGCGCGTTTGAACAGGGGGGCATCGTCGCCCAGCAACTCGTCGATCTCGCCTTCGGTCCAGACGAAGAACGCGCCTTCCTCCTTCTCGCCCGCCTCGTTCAGGCTGTCGGCATCCAGGGCCGAGCCGAAGGCGCCGCCCTGCATCCGCATCTCGCGCAGCAGGAACGCAACGGTCTCCTCCGTGCGGGCCTTCAGCAACGGCGAGCGCGTTTCGCGCCAGACCTCGGTCATCAGGGCGACCATCTGCGCGTTGATATCCAGCATCTTCTCGAAATGGGGGATCAGCCAGTCCGGGTCCTCGGTATAGCGTGCGAAGCCGCCACCCAGATGGTCGTACATCGCGCCCTTCGCCATGGCGTTCACACTCATCACGACCGCGTCGTAAAACTTTTTGTCGCCGGAGCGCAGCCAGGCCCGCCACAAAGTCATCACTGCGGGAACGCGCGGATATTTGGCCGAATCCCCGAAGCCGCCATTGAACGGGTCGATATCCGCCAGCATCGCCCGCCAGGCGGAATTCAATTGCGCCGGCGCCGGCGGCGCCTCGCCGCTTTTGGTCGCGCTGCTCGCCTCGATCGCCGACATGATCCTGAAACCGAACAGCTGCACGTTGGCGGGATCCTCGCGCCAGGTATCCGAAACCGCCCGCAGAACCTCGCGAAAGGCGGGCATGCCGAGTTCCGCCTCGGGCGGGAAATAGAGTCCGCCATAGAAGGGCCGCCCTTCCGGCGTCAGGAAGATGTTCATCGGCCAGCCGCCCGGCATCCCCATCATGGCCGCCGCCTCCTGGTACAGCGCGTCGATATCGGGCCGTTCCTCGCGATCGACCAGGATATTGACGAACTTTTCGTTCATCAGCGCCGCGGTTTGCGGGTCGGTGAAATTCTCGTCCTGCATCACATGGCACCAGTGGCAGGCCAGATAGCCGATCGACAGCAGGATCGGCCGGTCCAGCCGCTCCGCCTCGGCCAGCGCCTCCGGCCCCCAGGGCCACCAGTCCACCGGATCCGCCTTGTGCAGTTGCAGGTAGGGGCTGGTTGCATCGGCCAGCCGTTCGGCCGCCGCGCCCGGTGCCGCCATG
>DAOVHN010000128.1 GCA_030671915.1 Pseudomonadota bacterium | reverse complement strand
GCATATCGACCGGACGCCTGCATGCCCGCGGTCCGGTCGGCGCCGAGCAACTGACCACCTACAAATATGTGGTGCACGGATCGGGCCAGACTCGGCCCTGAGGCAAAAAAAGGGGGCGGCCGAAGCCGCCCCCGATCGTCTTTTACGCGAACCGGTCAGGAACCGGCGATGCTGTTGCGCAAGGTGGCGATTTCGCCTTCCAGGCGGCCTTCCTCCTTGCCCAGCCCCAGCAGTCGCTCATACATCGCGTCGCGTTCGTACTTGCTGATTTCATGCTTGTTGCCGGCCGAGTCGACCCGGTAACCGTTGTCCATATCGCCGCGAATCTTGTCGACTTCCTCGTGCACGTCGGCGAGGTCTCGCTCCAGGCTCCGGATATTCTGTTTGACCCCGTAGATATAATGCCCGGCGTTGTAGCCCTGCATGAACTCGGCCTCCAGTTGTCCGGGCGGGCAGACGGCCTGGTTGCTGGCGCCCCGCTTGCCTTCGGCGTAACCGCGCTCGTAAGTGCAGAAAGACTCGAGCCCGTAATCCCGGCCCTGGGCGTACTGATCCGCGTCCGGCGCCACGCCGACCTCGGCGCAATCCTTGCGGTAGGCGCCGATACGCGACATCGGATAGCCCTTGGAGCCGTCCTCGACGCCGATCGAATACCAGTCGGCCGCCAGGCACTCCTCTTCGGAAATGGTGGCGCAGGCCGAAAGAACAAGCAATGTGATCAGCAGCAGGGGCAAGACGAGCATGCCGTATACCGTCCCGCGCTTTTCCTGTCTTGCCGCGCTGACGGCGTCGCCGCGCGTGGCCGAACCGAGGTCCGGCGAAATTTTATGATTATCCACTCACTGATTCTCCCTAGTTGCAATCCACGGAATCGCTCCCGGGCTGCTCGCCCCGATCCCGTACCCTGTAGTTTCATACGCCTTGGCACCTGAACAAACGGTTAACCTGAACCGGTGCGGTTCTTTCTTGATTCCGCCGGGGCGCGAACTATGCGAAGTAATGGCGCATGGGAACTGGCGAAACCTCCAATTCGGAACTGGAACCGGCCGGCCGCCGCATCGGCCTGCTGGGCGGGTCCTTCAACCCGGCCCATGCCGGGCATTTCCATGTCAGCCAACAGGCGTTGAAGCTGCTGGGGCTCGACGAGGTCTGGTGGCTGGTGTCGCCGCAAAACCCCTTAAAGCCGGAAGCAGGGATGACGGCCCTGCAGGACCGCCTCGACGAAGCCCGGCGCATAGCGCAAGACCAGCCGGCAATTCTCGTCACCGCAATCGAGGCGGAGCTTGGCACACGCTATACGGTGGATACGCTGGACGCGCTTCGCCAACGCTACCCCGATATCGATTTTGTGCTGCTGGTGGGGGCGGATATCCTTGAGGAATTGCCGCGCTGGCGGGACTGGGAGCGGATTATTCAAACCGTCCCCATTGCAGTTTTCGCCCGTAAACCCTATACTTTACAGGCGTTGTCCGGGCTGGCGGCGCGGCGTTTCGCCCAATTCCGCATACCGGAAGAAGAAGCGTCCACGCTGGCCGGCCGCACGCCGCCGGCTTGGGTCTTCCTGCATATCAGGGAGCATCCGGCATCGGCGACGGCAATCCGGACGGCGCGCAGGACCGGTTAGTCGTGCAAGTTTTATCGTGTAAACTGCTGAAAAGGATTACTGCCATACCACGCAAACCAGGGAAGCCCGTGAGCTCCCAGAACCTCCTGGCGGTGGCTACCGCATCGCTGGAGGATGACAAGGCGGTCGATGAAATTGTCATCGATCTGTCTGGCAAGTCCGCATTGGCGGACTTTATCGTGATCGCATCGGGAAGATCGCAGCGTCAGGTCGGCGCGATGGCCGACCACCTCGTCGAAAAGCTGAAGGCAGCCGGCGCCAAGGCGGTCCTCACCGAGGGCCAGCCGCAATGCGACTGGGTGCTCGTCGACGCGGGCGATATCGTGATCCATCTGTTCCGGCCGGAAGTTCGAGATTTCTACAAGCTGGAAAAGCTGTGGGGCCCGAACATGGCGGCGGGCACGTCGCAGGCCGCTCTCGGCGGCTGACCGCCGCGCACCGATGCAGATCGAAATTCTGGCCATCGGGCGCGCCCGGGCCGGCCCCGAACGCGAGCTTTACCAGACCTATGCGCACCGCATCCGCTGGACGCTTGCCTTGCGCGAGCTGGAGGAAAAACGCCGCCTGCCACCCGCCGAGTTGAAAGCGCGCGAAGGCGCCCTGCTGCTCGAGGCCCTGCCCCGCGACGCCGCGGTGGTGGCGCTGGACGAGACCGGAAAAGAGCTTTCAAGCGCACAATTCGCGAAACAGCTGGGCCGCTGGCGCGACGACGGGCGGGCCACGGTCGCCTTCGTTATCGGCGGCGCCGACGGGCTGACCGGCGAGGTTCGGGACCGCGCCGACCTGCTGCTGTCGTTGGGGCGGCAAACCTGGCCGCATATGCTGGTCCGCGCCATGCTGGCCGAACAGATTTACCGGGCGCAGCAGATCCTGGCCGGACACCCGTACCACAGAGGCTGAGTAGCGCGGATTTGAACGGGACAATGTTTGTATGCGCCCGCGAAAATATATATAACTCAGTCCACTATTTTCTGGAATGTCATACAGATGACCGATTCGCCTAGACCGCGCCCCGTAGTGCTCTGCATCCTGGACGGATGGGGCGAGCGCGAGGAAACCGACTTCAACGCCATCGCGGCGGCCAATACGCCAGTATGGGATCGCTTGCGCGCGACCTGCCCGCGCGCGCGGCTGGACGCGTCGGGCGGCGAAGTCGGCCTGCCGGACGGACAGATGGGCAACTCCGAGGTCGGCCATACGAATATCGGCGCCGGTCGCGTGGTGAGGCAGGACCTGCCCCGCATCGACGCTGCCGCCGCCGACGGCAGCCTGGCGAGGGCGCCGGCGCTGGCGGCATTCATTGAAGCCTTGAAAAGCAGCGGCGGGACGGCCCATCTGATGGGGCTGATCTCGCCCGGCGGTGTCCATTCGCACCAGGACCAGATCGCCGGGCTGGCCAATATCCTGGCCGACGCGGGGATTTCCGTGGCCGTCCATGCCTTCCTCGATGGCCGCGACACACCACCGTCCAGCGGGCGGGGCTATATGGAAGACTTCCTCGCGGCGGCGCCACGCGCGACCGCCGCCACGGTCACCGGCCGTTACTACGCGATGGACCGGGACAACCGCTGGGAGCGGGTAGAGGAGGCCTATGCAGCCATGGCCGAAGGCGAGGGGGAGGCCAATACGGCCGATGCGCTGGCGGCGATCGACGCAGCCCATGCGGCCGGATCGACCGACGAGTTCGTGCCGGCCACGGTAATCGGCGATTACAAGGGCATGGCCGACGGTGACGGCATCCTGATGGCGAATTTCCGGGCCGACCGCGCCCGCGAGATCCTGTCGGCCTTTCTGGACCCCGATTTCGGTGGTTTCGCGCGTACAAGGCGCATCGAGTTCGCCGCCGCAACGGGGCTGGTGGAATATTCCGCGGCGCTGGCGCAATTGATGACAGCGATCTTCCCGCCGCTTGTTCTCGACAACGTGCTGGGGCAGGCGGTGGCCGACGCGGGGCTGACGCAGTTGCGCATCGCCGAGACCGAGAAATACGCCCATGTCACATTCTTCCTGAACGGTGGGCGCGAAGAGGTATTCCCGGGGGAGGACCGTATCCTCGTCCCCTCGCCGAAGGTTGCGACCTACGACCTGCAGCCTGAAATGTCCGCGAGGCAAGTCACCGACCGGCTGGTCGAGGCCGTCGAGAGTGCTAAATACGACCTGATCGTGGTGAATTACGCCAATACCGACATGGTCGGCCATACCGGGATCATGGAGGCCGCGATCCACGCGGTCGAGGCGGTCGACGAATGCCTGGGACGGCTGGAGGCCGCCGTGCGCGCCGCCGGCGGCGCCCTGCTGATCACCGCCGACCACGGGAATGCCGAAAACATGCACGACGCGGCGACCGGTCAGCCCCATACCGCCCATACGCATAACCCGGTGCCGGTCCTGCTGGCGCCCGATGGAAAGCACGCCACGCACATCGCGGACGGACGGCTGTCCGACCTGGCGCCAACGATCCTGGAACTCATGGGATTGGCGAAACCGGCGGAAATGACCGGCCGGTCGCTGATCGCCCGGGGGGATGAAAAGCGTGCTGCGGGCTAATCCGGCCTTCATGCTGGCCGCGATCCTGCTGGCCGCCACGCCTTCCGTTTCACCGGGCGGCGAACAGGAAGACCTGAAAAAAGTCGAGAAACAGATTCAGGCCGACCAGAATCGGGCGAAGGCGCTGGAGAAGAAGCGCCGCAAGGCGTCGGAGGATCTGCACAATCTGCGCCGCGAAGCCATTGCCGCGGCGAAAAAAGCGCAAAAACACGAGGCCCGGCTGATCGAACTGGAGGCAACGCTTCTGGAACTCAGCCAGCGCGAGGATGCGATCCGCGAATCGCTGACCCAGCGGCGCTCGCAATTGACCGGTACGCTGGCGGCGCTGCAGCGCCTTTCACGCAACCCGCCACAGACCATGCTGGCCTATCCCGATGCGCCGACCGACATGGTTCGCAGCGCCCTGTTGCTGCGCACCGCGCTGCCCAGCATAAAGAAGCAGACCGACACATTGTCACGTGAGCTGCACGAGCTTTCGCAGATTCGCGGGGAGACGCGCATCCAGTTGGCGTCGCTGGAGACGGAGACGCAGGAGCTTGAGGGGGAACAGAAGCGGCTGCAGGGGGTTTTGAAGCGCAAATCGACCTTGCTGCGGCAGACCGAATCGGAACGCAAGGAAGTCAACCGCCGCATGGCCGAACTGGGCAAGCGCGCGAAGTCGATACGTGACCTGCTGGCCCAGATCGAAGAGGAACGCAAACAGCGCGAGGAAGCCGAGCGCAAGCGCCGGGAAGAAGAGCAGCGCCGCCTCACCGAGGCGGCCCGGGCGCCCGCGGGCAAGCCCGGCGACGAGGCCGCGTCCGTGGCCAGGGCGGTGGCCCTTGTAAAGCCGGCGGGAATCAGGCCGTTCCCTGCCAAGGGGCCGATCACCGATCCGGTCAGCGGCCGGATCGTCAAGCAATACGGGACGCGCAACAAATATGGCCAGACCGAACGCGGTGTTACTTATGCGACCCGCCCGGGGGCACAAATCGTGGCGCCCCATGACGGGCTTGTCGCCTTCGCCGGTCCGTTCGAGGGCTATGGACATATCTTGATCATCGAGCATGACGGCGGATACCATACGCTGCTGGCCGGGCTGGAACGGCTGGACACATCGGTGGGACAGTGGGTACTTACCGGTGAGCCGGTCGGGGCAATGGGGAATTCGACCATCGACAAGGGTAGCGATACTGTGGGACTTTACCTTGAACTCAGGCGAAAGGGCCAACCGATCGATCCGAACAGATGGATCGCCAGCGGGAAACAAAACAGGACGAGTGGATGATGTTTAACTTACGACGGGCCGCGGCGGTGGCGGCGATTGCAACGACCGGGCTGCTGCTCTGGACAACGGGCGCCCCGACGCAGGAGCCTGTCTCGGATACCCTGCGGCAACTGGCGCTGTTCGGCGATGTTTTCGAGCGGGTGCGTGAGGATTATGTCGAGGAGGTTTCCGACCAAGAGCTGATCGAGGCCGCGATCCAGGGCATGCTCTCCAGCCTGGATCCGCATTCAAGTTATATGAACCCGAAGGCCTACAACGACATGCGCACGACGACGCGCGGCAAGTTCGGCGGGCTGGGCATCGAGGTCACCATGGAAGGCGGCTACGTCAAGGTGGTCTCGCCGATCGACGATCCCCCGGCCTTCCGCGCCGGCATCCAGGCCGGCGACCTGATCACCCATCTCGACGGCGAACCGGTCCTCGGCCTGACATTGAACGACGCGGTGGAGCGGATGCGCGGCGCGATCGGCACCACCATCGTGCTGACCATTTATCGCGAGGGCACGGAGCCCTTCGACGTTTCCATCACCCGCGACGAGATCCGCATAAAGTCGGTCCGGCACGAAGTCAAGGAAGATGTCGGTTATGTCCGTATCACCAGCTTCAGCGAACAGACCGAGGCCGGGCTGAACAAGGCGGTGCGGGAACTCAAGAAGGAAATCGGCAACAAGCTGGTCGGCTTCGTTATCGATCTGCGCAACAACCCGGGTGGGCTGCTGGACCAAGCCGTCTCGGTCAGCGACGCTTTCCTGGACCGCGGCGAAATTGTTTCCACCCGCGGACGGCGCGAGGATACCGCCCAGCGCTTCAACGCCGAGCCCGGCGACATCACCGGCGGCCTGCCGATAGTGGTGCTGATCAATAGCGGCTCGGCCTCGGCCTCGGAAATCGTCGCCGGCGCGCTGCAGGACCACCGCAGGGCGATCCTGCTGGGCACCCGCAGCTTCGGCAAGGGGTCGGTTCAGACGATCATACCGCTGGGCCGGGATGGCGCCATGAAACTGACCACCCAACGCTATTACACGCCGTCGGGCCGCTCCATCCAGGCCAAGGGAATCGATCCCGATATCGAGGTGCCCCAGGCCAAGCTCGAAATTCTTGGCGGCGCGGGGCGCAGCGAGGCGGATTTGCGCGGCGCGCTGGATACCGACGGCAACGGAAAGAGGAAAAAGCCCGAGGATAACGGCGAAACGGAAGCCGAGAAGGAGAAGCCCGTGGATTACCAACTGATCCGCGCGGTCGACCTGATCCGCGGTATCGCGCTGTCGCGCCGGACGGCGAACTGACCGCAAACGTGGCGGAACCGGACGACCCGCGCCCCTGGCGCGCTTGCGTCGGACTGATGCTGTTTGGCCCGGACGGGCGTGTCTGGGTCGGCGACCGCATCGACACGCCGGGCGATCACTGGCAGATGCCGCAGGGCGGGATCGACGAGGGCGAAAGCCCCCGCGAGGCCGCCTTGCGCGAACTGCACGAGGAAATCGGCACGGACAAGGCGGAAATCATCGCCGAACATCCGGGCTGGCTGAAGTACGATCTGCCGCCGGATATTTCGCGCAAGATCTGGGGCGGCCGATATCGCGGGCAAATGCAGCGCGGGTTCGCCCTGCGCGTCACCGGCCGCG